>NZ_VZQN01000034.1:0-92028 GCF_014397645.1 Paraburkholderia sp. 31.1 | reverse complement strand
CATTCCGCATCAAGCGCCCACACTTATCGACTGTTAGTTTTTAAAGATCGGTCCGCCAAACCCGCCGCGCCTGAACCACCACTACCCGGCACCGCTTCGTTTGCGTCGCTGCGTCTGCAGCAGAGAAGTGGGATTATGGAGAACTTCCGTCGGATCGTCAACAGGTTTTTATCACTCGCCTAACCTGCCCACGCCGCCGAAGCCCACGCCATCAAAGGCTTCCCGCTTCTCCGCACCCCGGCGTCCGGAGCGCGAAAGAGCGGCATTCTAGTCGCCGACATCGGGACTTGCAAGCGATATTTTGACCGCTCGGCGCGCAACCTACCGCGACCCAAAACACCTCGACTCACGCAGTCGCATGCGCGCGCATCGCCCGTTCGACCACGGCCAGATAATGGTCGATCCCCGGCGTCGCGCGATCCTTCTCTTTCGCGCGATCGTCCCATCGGCGCAAACGCATCGCGTCTTCGGCGTACGGTTTCTGCATAAACGCCTGCGCCTCTTCCCTGCTGAAGACCCCGCCCTGCAATTGCAAGCTGCGCACCGAGTCGGCGGACAGCTGGCCAAAATAGGTGGCGTCGATCGCGCACAGGCAGCGCTTCGCGTCGACGTGCAGGCGAATCGGCTCCAGCACCGCGTCCGACAACACCGGCCGCAAAAACGGCAAGGCGAAATACTGATGCAGATCGTCGACACCCCGTTCCGTCGGCGTCTCCCCTTGCAGGTTCAGCAGATGGCCGAGGTCGTGCAAGAACGCCGCGGCGACCAGTTCGTCGCTCGCGCCTTCCGCCTCGGCGAGCGCGCCGCTCTGCAACGCGTGCTCGAGCTGCGTCACCGGCTCGCCGCTATACGCGAGGCTGCCGTGTCGCTCGAAGAGCACACGGATATCGTCGAGACTCAATGCCACCTGTTACTCCCAAGGTAATGAAAACGTCTTCAGATTGGTAAAGCTCTTCATCGCTTCCTGAACGCCTTCCTTGTAGCCTAGCCCCGAATCCTTGATGCCGCCGAACGGCGTCAGCTCGATCCGATAGCCTGGCACTTCCCACACGTTGACGGTGCCCACGCGCAGCTCATTAATGAAACGCGTGATCGCGTCCTGCCGGTTCGTACACACGCCCGACGACCGCCCGAGCGGTGTTCCGTTGCTGATGCGAATCGCATCGTCGAGCGTGTCGAACGCGATGACCGGCGATACCGGCCCGAAGGTTTCCTCGCGCACGAGTGTCATCGACGGATCGACGTTGTCGAGCACGGTCGGCGCATACAACGCGCCGCGGCGCTCGTTGCCGAGGCGCAGGCGCGCCCCCGCGGCCACCGCCTCATTAGCGCGACCTGGTTCATCGGATGATTGAACGGCGTGATCGCGACGATCACGCCCGCGAGCGGCTCGCGCTGCGAGAACACGCGACGCCTTTTGCCATGCGGCGTCAGATCGCACGAGAAACGCTGACCGTCGTCGCGCAACGCCTCGAACGAGGCAAAGCGGAACACGTCGGCGACGCGGCCGATCTCGTAGCGCGAGTCCTGCTTCGACAGACCCGACTCGAGCGAAATCAGATCCGACGCCGGTTCGATCCGCTCACGCAGCAGCACCGCCGCGCGCTCGATAATCTGCGAACGCTCGTAGCGCGACAGCGTCGGCCGATACGCGAGCGCGTAGTCGAACGCGGCGCGCACATCGTCGATGCTGGCGAAGGGCACCGTGCCGACGCGCATGCCGGTATAAGGATCGAACACGTCGAGCGTCCGGGCGCGCGTCGCGCGCTCGCCGCTCAGCCGCAGCGCTTCGGCGCGGAACTCAGGATGGTCCCGCGGCGCCGTGTTCACGATGTCGACACGCGATTGAGCGCGACGTCGAAGATATCGAAATTGCGCAGCCGTTTGCCTTCGCTGCCGGTGGCTGATGGCTGAACGCGCCGGTTGAACAGCAGCGGCACTTCCTGCTCGGAAATCCCGCCGTGCGAGCGCAACGGCACGGTGAGCCCGGACAGGTCGTGCTCGTCGCGCCGCGTGCCGAGCACCACATGCTTCGTGCCGATCACGACCAGATCGCCGATGCGATCCTCAGGCAGCCCGAAGCGCGCACACGCGGCGCGTCGATCGAGCACGACTTCGATTCCCGGCAGGCGGCCGATCCGCGCAATCACGGACGCAGCATCGACCTCGCGCGGCAAATAGACCGTCGCGAACGAACCCAGCGCGCCATGATGCACGACGTACGGATCGGTGATCGGCAGAATCACGCGCGCCGTCGACGCGTCGAGCCAGTCGTCGAGCAAGTCCTGCAGATAGATCACGTTCGGCTCGCCGGTCTGCGGATCGTGCTTCGCGTTCATGCCGTGATCGGCGGTGAGGCCGATCACCCAGCCGAGCGCGTCGAGCTTCGCGAGATAGCCGTCCATCATCGCGTAGAACGCGTTCGCGCCTTCGGTGCCGGGCGCCCATTTGTGCTGGATATAGTCGGTCGTCGACAGATACATGAGGTCGAGCTTGCGTGTCTGCGCGAGCCGCACGCCGGCCGCGAACACGAATTCCGACAACCCCGCGCTATACACGTCGGGCAATGGCAGGCCAACCAGATCGAGCACGTCGTCGATGCCGTTTTCCTCGCGCGTCACCTCGTCGGCTTTCTCCGCCGAAAAGCAGATGCCCTTCAACTGCGAGCCGAGCAGCCCGCGCAGTTTGTCCTTCGCGGTGACGACGGCGACCGCGGCGCCCGCGTCGGCGGCGGCCGCGAGCAGCGTGGGCGCGCGTAGGTAGGCGGGATCGTTCATCATCACCGCCGCGCCCGCGCCGTCGTTCGCGTGGGTGTCCCAGAAGTAGTTGCCGCAGATGCCGTGCACGGACGGCAATACGCCGGTCACGATCGACAGGTTGTTCGGGTTCGTGAACGACGGGATCACGCAGTCGCCGCGAAACGCCGCGCCGCCCTCGAGCATCGAACCGATGAACGGCGCGACGCCGGCCGCGACCGCCGCTTCCAGGTACGCAAACTCGCAGCCGTCGACACAGACAACGACCGTCGGTTGCGAAGGCAGCCGGTAGCTCCGGCCGTTGACCTCGATCGTGCGTTGCTCGGGGTGTGTCATCGCGTGGTTTTCCATTGCCGGGGTTGTCATTGCAAAGTCTTAATCGCCGGGTTGTCTGTTCGTGGGGCGAAGCTGCCGCGGCGTTTGCCGGTACGCTTGCCTCGGCATCATCGCCGCGCCGTCATCGCCCGCGCGAGCCGGCCGCACCCGCGCCTGCCGGGAGGCGCTGCTCGTGCGCCGCCTCGCAGGCCGCATGCGCGCGCTGCAACCCGCCCTGCACATGCGCGCGCATCAACTGCGCGGCCTGCTCCGCATCGCGCGACGCGAGCGCTGTCAGAATCGCGCGATGCTCGGCGAGCGAGCGCGCCATCGCGTCGGCCTGCACGACTAGCGCCGCACGCCGAAACAGGCTCAGCTCGCTGACGAGCCTGCGATACGTGTCGTACAACTTCGTGTTGCCCGCCGCCGCGACCAGCGCATCGTGAAACGCGACGTTCGCGCGCGCATACGCATCGTGATCGTGCGACGCGAGCGCCGCGCGCATCGCGTCGACCCAGTCGCGCAGCACCGCGAGCTTGCCCGCATCGATGCTCGACGCGAGCATCCGGCACGCCCCCTCTTCGAGCACCGCGCGCACCGCGTAAATCTCGTCCGCCTCCGCGAGCGACACCGTCCGCACGAACACGCCGCGATTCTTCTCGGTGCGCACCAGACCCGCCTGCTCTAGCGCGCGAAACGCCTCCCGCACCGGCCCGCGCGACACCTGCAATCGCACCGCCCAGTCGGCTTCGTTGAGCTTGTCGCCCGGCGCCAGCATGCCGCCGACGATATGCCGCTCGATCTCGTCGCGCACCAGCGTCGTCAGCGAATGGCGGCGCAGGACCTCGATCGGATCGACGGAAGCAGAGTGCATATATTCTGTCATTTTGACAACTTTTGCCACATCTACATCGATGCTCACCGGTTCGCGCGCGTGCTTCAGATCAACGAAATCGCTCGCCGATCACTCGGCTCAGTCGGGGCTCAGTCGGCTCAGTCGATCCGGCGCCGCGGAGCGCGCGCCGCGATCAGCAGCAGAGCGACCAGCGAGACCAGCAGCAGAATCAGCGACAGCGCGGAAGCCGGCAGGTAATAGCCGCGTTCCACCTGCCCGACGACGACGATCGGCACCGTCGCGAAGCCTGGCGGATATACGGTCAGCGTCGCCCCGAGTTCGCCGAGCGACAGCGCAAAGCCGAGCGCGAGACTCGCGCGTATCGCCGGCACCAGTTGCGGCAACACGACGCGGCGCAGCACCATCGACGGCGGCGCTCCGAGGCTCGCGGCCGCTTCGCGCAACACGGTCACCTCCGGGCGCAGCGCGGCGGCCGCGCAGCGGTAGCAGAACGGCAGTACCAGCGCGAGCTGCACGAACACCACGATCGCCGCCGAGCTCGACAGATCGAGCGGCCGTTTGTGATACGCGATCAGCACCGCAAGGCCGAGCACGACGCTCGGCACGCCGTTGGGCATCATCGCGATCGTGTCGATGACGGCGCCGAGGCCGCGCCGGTCGCGTCCTTCGAGCGCGAGCGCGAGCCACAAACCGAGGATCGTGCCGAGCACCGCGACGCCCATGCCGACTTCGAGGCTGGTGGTCAGCGCGTCGAAGTCGCTCGAACCGAGGCGCTCGAACCAGCGCATGCTGAAGCCGTCGGGCAGGATCGTGCCGGACCAGTGCGACGCGACGCTCGATAGCGCGACGACCAACACCGGCAGCACGAACAGCCAGAAGCACAGCAGCGCGGCAAAGCCGAGAAACAGACCGCCGAGCAGTCGCACCGCGAGGCTGTGCCGCACCGGCCGGCCCTTCTTGTGCATGACCGGCAGCACGGTCGGATCGAGTTCAACGGCCATGACCGGCTCCTTTCACCTTGCGACGATTGACGCGCCGGTACAACGCGTACAACGACAACGACATCAGCAGCATCACGACCGCGCCGGCGGCGGCGGTCGGCAGATCGAGATCGACGGTGGCGGCGCTGTAGATCGCGACCGGCAGCGTGATCAGATGGGCGCTGCCGAGCACCAGCAGAATGCCGAACTCGTTGAGCGTCAGCAGAAAACACAGGATCGTGCCGGCCGCGATGCCCGGCCACGCGAGCGGCAGAATCACCTTGAACGCGACCATCAGGCCGTTCGCGCCGAGGCTGCGCGCGGCTTCGATCAGTCGCTGGTCGAGCAGCGCGAACGATGCCAACGTCGGACGCACGACGAACGGCGTATAGAACACGACTTCCGCGAGAATCACGCCGCCGATGCCGAACAGAAAATCGAGCGGCGGCGCCTGCAGATTGAACAGCCGCTGCAGCCCGATGCTGACCGAGCCTTGCGAGCCGTACAGAAAGATCAGCGTGAACGCGACCAGAAACGACGGGAACGCGACGAACAGTTCGAGAAAGCGCGTGACCATGCGCGCGCCCGGAAATGGCTTGAAGAACAGCAGCGACGCGAGCGCCACGCCGAGCAGCGACGCCAGGCTCGCACTCGCGAACAGGATGCCGAGCGTGGTGCCGATCACGCCGCGCGTTTCGGGGTTACCGAAGAACGTTACGTACGCGTGGCCAGACAGGCCATGCGCGCCGGTCAGACTCAGCATCACGAGCCGCACCAGCGGATAGATGACGAGCGGTCCGAGCACCACGACTGCAATGAACAGCAGATGCCATTGCGCGAGGCGCTCGCGCCGCTTGACGGCGGCCGCGTGCGCCGCCGCGCTCGCGAGACGGCGCGCGGCGGCGGCTTCGACCTCGGCTTGCGCGGCAAGGTCGAGCGGGTTGGACGTATCAGGGCTTGATAAGGACGACATCGCCAGCCTCGTAACGCAGGGAAACACGCGCGCCCTTCTCTGGCGTCATGCCGAGACCACGCTGCAGCGTGACGAGCACGGGGTCGTTCGGCAGCGCATCGAGCACGACCGATACCGACAAGGCCGCGCCGTACCACTCGACCGACGCGATCGCGCCGTGCAACTGCCCCTCTCCGAGCGGCACGATGCGCAGCGCCTCCGGACGCAGACACGCGACACGTTCGCGCTCGTTGTAGCGCGCGTCGTCCATGCCGAACGCGACCTGTGGCGGCAGCAGATTGGCCGCGCCGAGGTAGCGCGCGACGAAGCCGTCGGCCGGCGAGTCGTACAGCTGCTGCGGCGTGCCGAGCTGCGCGATATGGCCATCGCGCATCAGCAGCGTGCGGTCGGACAGCACGAGCGCGTCGTCCTGATCGTGCGTCACGCAGACGATCGTCAGATTCGGCAGGCGTTCATGCAGCGCCTTCAGTTCGGAGCGCACCGACGCGCGCAGATTGGCATCGAGCGCCGACAGCGGTTCGTCGAGCAGCAGCACGTCGGGCTCGATCACGAGCGCGCGGGCGAGCGCCACGCGCTGCTGCATGCCGCCCGACAGTTGTGCGGGCATCACGTGACCGGCATCGCCGAGCTGCACGAGCTTCAGCACCTCGGCGACGCGGCGCGCGACGTCGCGCGCGGGAATACGCCGCGCGCGCAACCCGAACGCGACGTTCTCGAATACCGTCAGATGCGGAAACAGCGCGTAGCTCTGGAATAGCAGTCCGAGGTTGCGCTTGTGCGGCGGCATGTGCGTCAGATCGCGGCCGGCCACCGTCAGCGTGCCGGCCAGACCGTCGGCCTCGATGAAGCCCGCGATGAAGCGCAGCAAGGTCGTCTTGCCGCAGCCGCTGCGCCCGAGCACGGTGAGCAACTCGCCGCGCCGGATGGTCAACGACAGATCGTCGAGCACCGTGCGCGCGCCGAAGCGCACCGTCAGGTGATCGATCTGCACGCCGCCCGGCGCGTCCGAACGCGCGGCGTCGAGCGCATCCAGCGGAGCGCCGGGCGCAGTGGGGTGAGCGAGACTGGCCGTATTCACCGGAGTCGTCCTCCAACAGGATTAATGCTGATGCGGCGCCGCGCATTTCGTGCGAAGCGCCGCCTGAATCGACTTACTTCGGCTTGACCACTTCGATCTCTTTGCCCGACGAACCGATCACGTCGCTCTTCCAGCGCGCGGTCCAGTCGGCCTTCTTCGCCATCACGTGGTTCCAGTCGACCGGAATCAGCTTGACGCCGCTGATCGCCTGCTTGACCGCTTCGCCGTTCTTGCCCGCGAGCGGCACGTCGCTGCGACCCGGAATGCCGAAGATGTCCGGCACCTTCGACTGCACTTGCGTCGACATCAGATAGTCGATCAGCTTCTTGCCCTCGGCCTGGTTCGGACCGTTCTTGATCAGCGCGATCGCGTACGGCAGCTGGAACGTGGTCGGCTGACCGCCGGGCGTGGCGGCGAGGAACACCGGTTTCAGCGACAGGCCGCCGTTGGCCGCGTCGTCGAGATCCATCTGCAGATCGCCGTTGGCGACCGCGATCTCGTTACGCGACAGCAGCACGTCGAGATAGCCCGTGCCCTTGGTGTGGAACTTCGCGCTCTGCTCGAGCTTCTTCAGATAGTCGAACGCCTGGTCTTCGCCCATCAGCGACGAGGTCAGGATGATCACCGCCATGCCGTCGCCGGCGGTCGCCGGATTCGAATACGCGACCTTGCCGGTGAAGTCCGGGTGCAGCAGGTCCGCGAACGTCTTCGGCTCGGTTTTCGTAACTTCGGGGTTGATCGCGAACGAGAAGTAGTTGTTCACGAAGGTCGCCCACGCGCCGTTCGGCGCCTTCGCGATGGCCGGCACGTTCTTGTAGTTGGCGCTCTGGTACGCCTGCAGCAGGCCGCTCTGGTCGGCCTGCTGAATGAACGGCGGCAGGGTGACGAGCACGTCGGCCTTCGGCTGATCCTTCTCGATGGTCGCGCGATTCACGACTTCGCCGCTACCCGCCGTGACGATATTGACCTTCACGCCCTCCTTCTTTTCGAAGGCCGGCAGCACATCCTTGTACAGATTTTCGAGGCCGTCGGCCGTGTACAGCACGACGGCGTCGGCCGCATGAGCCTGCATCGCGGCACCGCCGAACGCGGCCGCGGCGACCAGCGCCGGCAGCAGTTTGCGCGCGAGGCCGGTCGCGGCGTGAAGGGAATTCGTCTTTTTCATGTCGCTCTCTCCGAAGCTAAAAACCAGACGGTCGGGATAACCCATACCTGTAGTGATTGAACGGCGGCACGCGCCGCTTGCGTGTTGCCCGCTGCGGTTGCCGCGCCGGTCTGTCGTGGATTGCAGATTGCCGACAACTTTGCCGCTCCTCGCCCAGCCTGACTGACAGCCCCTATCACACCCGCGCTGCCTGCCGCGCCTGAGCGGGCACGGCAAGAATCACAGGTTTCGATGACAAGGCCATGACGATTGCGCCGAATTCCAAAAAAAGACACAAATTGCCAACTCGCGCCAACCGACGGAATTCGTCGCGCCACCCCAAAGCGGACCCCGCGCGCCGATCCCGTGTGGATCGTACATGGCGAAAATGACGATGTATGCACGGTGCGTCGGGAAAATGCGGAGGCGGCGGGTGGCTTTTTTGTATTTAGATTTTGGCGGGCGCGGAATGTCGCTCAGCGCGAGCGGCGTACGAACGCGGCGGGAACCGCCCCGCCAGCCCGTCTCAGGCGATCAGAATCTCCGGACCATGCGCGGTGATCGCCGTGCCAAGCGCGCGCTCGGGCGCCAGTTCGGTGACCAGATACCGCGCCGACTCGATCCCGTTGATGCGCACCGGCGTCACGCGTCCGAATTTCGAATGATCGGCGACGACGACCACCATGTCGGCCGCGGCGATCATGCGGCTGCGTACCTCGGCCGCCATGCGGCTGTAGTCGGTGAGATAGCCGTCCGGCGAGATTCCGCCCGCGCCAATGAACGCGAAATCGGCGTGGTACTGCGTGAGCTGCTGAACCGTGTCGAGGCCGAAGGTCGCGTCTTCGATATCGGACAGCTCGCCGCCGAGCAGCGTCACGCGATTGTCGTTGCGTCGGCCGAGCAGCAAAGCGATGCGCCAGTCGTTGGTGTAGACCGTCAGCCGATGCCGGTCGAGCAGCGCCCGCGCGACCGACTGCGTAGTACTGCCCGAATCGATGATCAGCGACGCGCCGTCCGGCACGAACTCGGCCGCGCGCTCGCCGATCGCACGCTTCGCGCCGGCGTTCTCGGCTTCGCGCGTATCGAGATCGGGCTCGCGCCGATCGCTCGACAACGCGCCGCCGTGTGTCGTCACGAGCAGGCCGCGGCCGGCCAGCGCGTTGAGGTCGCGACGGATCGTTTCGCGCGATACGTTCAGTTCGCGCACCAGTTCGGCGACCGACAGCGCGCCGTTCTTTGCGACTTGCGCGAGGATGTATTGATGACGTTGTTCTGCGAGCATCTGAGAAGGCCGGAAGCCGGCACGCTTGGGTTTCGCCGTGGTTGAGGAAGGCCGCCGTATTGTATTACGCGTATTGAGCGTCGTCGGTGCTGGCGTGCAGGTGGCGCTCAGGGTGGCGTGGGGGCGCGTTCATGGCGCGCTCGGCTTGCATCGAGCCGCCCTTGCGCGCGAACACGCCAGCCATCGCGCCGACCTGCTAACCTTGACGGCTGGACTCGCCGGCCATGCGGCGAACGCAACGCCGCCGCCCGGCCGAGTCCCGCGCACAACGCCTCGCCCGTCAACCGAACCGCCGATGCCGCCACTGTTTCGCCGTCTACTGCTGCTGTTCCATGCGCTGCGTTACGGCGCGCGCCTGATCTGGCTCGCCGCCCCGCCCGACCACAAGCTGCACTGGATGATCGAACTGATCGGCCGCGTGCATGCGTCGGAGCGCAGCGGCGCGCAGTTGCATGGTCTGCTGCCGGCGCTCGGTCCGCTCGCGAGCCGCTTCGCGCAGACGCTCGCCAGGCGCCCCGAGCTCGCGAGCGGCACGCTGCATGACGCGCTGGACGCCATCGATCACATGGAAGTGCCGCTGTCGCCGGACGACTCCGCGCTGGCTTTGACTCGCGCGTTCGGCCGGCCGCTCGGCGAGCTGTTCAGCGCGGTCGACCTCGTGCCGGTACGCAGCGGCTTCGCCGAGCAGACCCATTTCGCGCGGCTCGCGATGCCGCTCAAAGGTCATCACGAAGTCGCCGTCAAGCTCGTGCGCGCGCAGCAATTGCAACAGATCGGCGATGAACTCGCTTTGTTGCGCTGGGTCGCGCGCTGGCTCGAAAAGCTGTCGCGCGTCGCGCGCCGGCTGCAGTTGCGCGCGCTCGCGCAAACCTTCACCGACGACATCCTGCGCCGCTTCGACCTGCGCGCCGAAGCCGCGAATCTGAGCCAGACCGGCCACCATTTCGACGGCGACAAGCGCATCGTCGTGCCGGACGTGATCTGGGAGCTGTGCACCGACCACACGCTGACGATGCAGCGCGTCAACACGCTGTCCGCGAGCGACCTGCCCGGTCTGCACGCGCACGGCATCAAGCTGGCGCCGCTCGCCGCGCATATCGTCGAGGTCGTCACCGAGCAGGCATTCGAGCATGGCTTCTTCCACGCGACGCTCGATGCGCGCCGCGTGCGCGTCAGCATCGAGCCGGACACGCTGGGGCGCCTCGTGCTCGCGGAGTTCTCGATCATGGCGACGCTGTCGAGCGACGAGCGCGAATTTTTCGTGCACGGCGCGACCGCGTTGTTCGACCAGGACTACGGGCGGCTCGCCGACATGCATCGCGAGGCCGGCCACGTGCCGGACGACACGCGCGCCGAGCTGCTCGAAGCCGAGTTGCGCACGCGCGCCGAAGCGCACTTCGCGGCGGCGCCCGAGGATCGCTCGGCGGGTTCGCTGTTTCACCATCTGCTGCACGGCGTGCAACGGTTCGACGGCCACGTGCCGGGCGCGCTCGCGACCGCGCAGCGCTCGTTCCAGCAGGCGGAGATGCTCGCGCGGGCGCTGCATCCGGGCATCGATACATGGAACATCGCGCGCGGCGTGCTCGCCGATATCGCGCGACGCGATCTCGATCATCGCGGCTGGCTCAAGCGACTGTCACACGAGCTGCCGCATCTCGCGCATATGCTGCCGCGCGTGCCGCAACTGGCGGTGCGCTATCTGCAGCAGCACGATCGCACCGGCACCCCGCAGCAGAACGCGCAACTGCTCGCGGATCTCGCGCGCGAATACCGGCGCACGCGCTGGCTGCTGTGGGCATGCGTCGTCTGTGGCGGCGTGCTCGGAGCGGGGATGACGCTGCTCGCGTGGTGACGGTCCCGCGCGCGCGTTGCAGCTTTGAACAAGACGCGCGCCGCCCGTGCCGCCAACATGGCGGCTTTTTCACGCCTCCCGCCTCGATGCTCGCTTCCTTTCTTGCCGCCGTCTTCGTCGTGCTGTGGTCGACCGGTTTCGTGGTCGCCCTCGCGATCACGCCTTATGCCGATCCCAATCTGTTTCTGCTTGCCCGCTTCGGCGGCACCGCGCTGGTCTTCGCGCTGGCCACGCTGGTCGCGCGCGCAGCCTGGCCGACCGGACGCGACTTCGGCAAGCACCTGGCCGCGGGCGCGCTGCTGCAAGGCGTCTATCTCGGCGCCGGCTACTGGGCCGTCGCGCAAGGTCTGAGCGCCGGCGTGATGGCGCTGCTCGGCGCGCTGCAGCCGCTCGCGACGGCCGCCGTCGCCGCGCCGCTGTTCGGCGAGCGCTTGTCGCGGCGCCGCTGGAGCGGCATGGCACTCGGCCTCGCCGGCGTCGTGCTGGTGCTCGCGCCGAAGCTCGCTGCCGCGACGCCGCCCGCGCACGGCAACGCACCCGCGTGGCTGGTCGTGCTGATATCGATCGTCGCGGTGGGGGCGATCACGGCGGGCACGCTGTTCCAGAAGACCTCGCTCGCAAAGGCCGATATTCGCAGCGCGCGCCGTGCAGAACGTCGGCGCGGCGATCGTCGCGGGAGTGCTGGCGCTGGCGCTCGATGAGCATCGCTGGATCGCGTCGCCGACGCTGTGGGCATCGCTCGCGTGGGGCATCGTGATGCTGTCCGGCATCAGCGTCACGTTGCTCGTCTGGATGGTCCGGCGCGGCGATGCGGCGCGCGCGACTGCTCTGCTGTTTCTTGCGCCGCCGCTTGCCGCGCTCGAAGGGTATCTGGGGTTCGGCGAAACGCTGCTGCCAGTGCAGATCGCCGGATTTGCGGTCGCGCTGGCCGGCGTGTTGTTGGCGAGGTCGTGAGGGGCGCCGCGCGCCAGTATTGCCACCAAGCGCCCGTCAGTCGGCCGTATCCGCGCGCGCGGGCATTTTCGCTCGCGCAACCGCGCCCGGTGCTGGCGACCACGCCGGCCGACTCTTGCGCTGCGAATCGACCACGACGATAAAACGCCCCGCCCACGGCATGATCTGCCGGTCGCTTTTCAGCACCCACAGCGATTGGCCGGAATCGACGAGCTGCGCATATGCTGCGTCGAGAATCCCGTAGTGATCGAGAAACGTGTTCAGCGATGCGGGAATCCGCACGCAGCCCTTCGAATGACGAATGCCGAGCAGCGGTTCGAGCCGCTCGGGGTCGGTTGCGTGCATCTGGAAGCGCATCTGCGACATGCCGCCCTTGCCCCAGCCGCGCTCACCCAGCGCCCAGCCGAGGTCGAAGATGCGCATATCGCGCCGTCCGTAGCCGCGAATATGGTTTTCGTTCTGCGTGCCCTCGGAGCGGAAATCCATGTTGTCGGGCGTATGTTCGAACACGCCGAGCGGCGTGATGAAGTGGTCGTACTCGCCGGGCCGTCCCGTGGATACCGGCGATGCGCCGATCATCTGCCAGTTGTCGGCGGGCGCCGGGCGGAAGTAAATCAGGAGCGCCTGCACGTTCGCATTGCGATCGACGAGCACCACGTACTCGCCCGACAGATTGCCAAGCTCGTTCTCATTGAGCGCCGTCTCCAGACGGTTGGCGTACGCGCGCTGCGCCGCGACGGGCAGTCTGAGCCGGCGCGTCACGTCCCGCGCGAATACGTCGCGCAGCAGGAACGCCCGGCGCGGATCGACGACGCCAGCCGCGTCGGGCGCGGCGATGGTGGCGGCGTCGATCGTGGGCAACGGCCGGCTCGCGCCATTCCACGCGTTGGCCGGATTGGCCAGATTCACCGTATGCGCCGCTGATGTCGCGGATGCAGGTGACTGAGCGCTACCGGGCGCCGCCGCATGAACCGGCGCCGCCATCGCACCGGCACTCGAGACGACGGCTGCGCAAACCCACGCGCAAATCCTCAGGCGGTTCAATCCAGGCTGGCCAGGCCGATCTGGGTATCTCATCGCGTCTTGGAGCAAACATGATTATTATTGATCGCACGCCGGGTCTCTGCGGCGTTCGGCACGACCGATGTTACTCAGCGAAGCGAGGCGTGTCGATGAAAATACCTTCTAACCTGCGAACTCTTCAAAAATGATCGGCTATTTTTCGACAATCGACATGCCAGCGAAAACGCAATTAATACGCAATTAAATCGGTCATCGGAAAATCAAACCCCAAAAGGCAATATACGATTTCGTTCGACGAAAGGTAGACCGAAGACGGCGTCACGTGCCGATACGCACGCCGTTTTTCAACCTGCTTGCAATCTGTTTCAAGCCACTTCAATCGCTTTTTCTCTCGCGAGGACAACAACGATCATGGCTCAATCCGATCCAGCCGCGCGCCAGGCCCGCATCGCGACCGAAATGCACGTCGCCGCCGAATTCGACGCAAGCCGCGAAATCGAGCGCCGGGTCGATTTTCTGGCGAACTATCTGCGCAACAGCCACCTGAGAACTTATGTGCTCGGCATTAGCGGCGGCGTCGATTCGACTACGGCCGGGCGTCTCGCGCAACTCGCGGTCGAGCGTTTGCGCGCGAACGA
This sequence comes from Paraburkholderia sp. 31.1, assembly GCF_014397645.1. Taxonomy (NCBI): domain Bacteria; kingdom Pseudomonadati; phylum Pseudomonadota; class Betaproteobacteria; order Burkholderiales; family Burkholderiaceae; genus Paraburkholderia; species Paraburkholderia sp. 31.1. The sequence goes on along the minus strand of NZ_VZQN01000034.1, from coordinate 78,177 downwards.
TTACGACGCGAGTTTCGTCGCCGTCCGTCTGCCTTACGGCAAACAACGCGATGAAGCGGATGCGCTCGATGCATTACGCTTCATTCGCGCCGACGAAAATCTGACTATCGATATCAAACCCGCAGCCGATGCGATGCTCGAGTCGCTCGATAAAAGCGGCGTGTCGTTCAAGGACGAATCCCAGCGGGATTTCGTGCACGGCAATATCAAGGCGCGCCAGCGGATGATCGCGCAATACGCGGTGGCTGGCGCGCGCTCGGGCGTCGTGATCGGAACGGACCACGCGGCCGAATCGGTGATGGGCTTTTTCACGAAGTTCGGCGACGGCGGCGCCGACGTGCTGCCGCTCGCCGGGCTCAGCAAGCGCCGCGTGCGTGCGGTCGCGAATACGCTCGGCGCGCCCGACGCGTTGGCGCATAAGGTGCCGACCGCCGACCTCGAGATGCTGCGGCCGCTTCGTCCCGACGAAGACGCGTATGGCATCCCATACGACGCGATCGACGATTTTCTCGAAGGCAAGCCGGTCAGCGATACCGTGCGTGACGTGGTCCTGGAGTTTTACAACGCGACGCGTCACAAGCGGGCGCTGCCGTATACGCCGTTCGATTGGCCGGCGTCGCCGGATGGGCAATGATGCGCCCGCGAACGGCGCTCTCAAACGAATAAAGGCGGTGGACATGCGCGCGTCGTCGCGCCTGTCCACCGCCTTCGAAAACAATAGAGCTTACTGCGCCATCCGCGGCGCTTACTGCTCGGGCGGCGGTTCGTCGCTGAACAGATCGGCGCTCGCTTCGAGCGGCTGGCCACCCAGTTGCTTGCCTTGAATCTGCCGCGCGATCACGTCGCCGACATACGGCACACTCGCGTCGAGTTCGATCGTCGCGTAGGCGCCAGGCTTGCCGGCGTCCACCACCTCGACGTGTTTCGCGTAACGGCCGAGTTCGCGCTTCAGAAATTCCCGCACATCCTGCTCGCTGCACGATTCGGCGATATTGCGCACGGTCAGGTTCATGCGGCCTACCCTCGCCGCGCCTGGCGGTCCGTCCGTCGGTCTGGGCTTGCGATACGCACCGGTCGCAGCGCGGCACGCTGCTTCGTCTGAGTCGCGCCGAGTGCGCGAAGTGCGACGACGCCGGTCGCGCCGGCTAACCCCATAGCGAGCCATGACAAGTAAAAGGCCATCGTTCAAATCTCCTGTGCGAATTGCATCCTGTTGTCAGGATAGCCCGCTTCGACAGCGAACACACTGTGACGCAGCGTCGTAGGCAATGGCGAAACGTCCCCGTCGATGCACTGTACCTGAATCGGTCGCGCCAATCCTGGGAAGACATCGGCTGCCTCGGCACCTTGCATGCCTGGCCAGCCCCGGCCTGGCACGCAGACCTATCGTCGAAGGCAGCGTGCGGGGGACGTGGGCAAAGGCGGACTGATCGCGCCGATCAGTCCGCCGCTTGCACGTTCGCCGCGCTCACCCACCACGCATTCTTACCTTGCGGCAGACGGACCAGCACCGCGGAAGGATCCTCGACGCCGTCATCGGCGATCTGGCATACCGGCAGGCCGTCGGGCAGACGCTTCACTTCGCCAGCGGCCTCGAACAGCGCGATTCGCTGCGCATCCAGCGGGCGCAGTTGCCGATACACGTCGAAGCTGAGCGCTGCGGGCACGTCGCCGCGAATCTCGAGCTCATTGGCGCGCGCGCAATGCGGGGGCGCGACGGCAACTGCGGCGGCGCTGCCGCTCAGGCAGCCGCTCAGGCAGCCGATCGTCAGCGCGACGGCGGCGAGACGGGAATGGATCATCGTGTTTCTCCGAAAAAAGTGAGGGGCAGCGAACCGTGGTTCCGCGCGGAATGCGCAAGCGTGCGGACGCGCGGCGCGCTCAACGCTGGCGGGCATGCGCGTCGCGTCGGCTGTCTTCGCTGTCGACGCCATCGTCGTCGCGAGTCGCGAACTCGAGCCGGCTCACGTCGCAGGACGCCTGGCCAAAGCCCGCATACACCGCCGACCAGTTGCCGACGATCACCGCTTGCGCCTGCGCGAGACTCAGCTTGCCTTCGCAGACGCAACGCTTGAGCAGCGCCGCCGCGCGTGCCTTGCGGCGCTCGCCCTGCGGGCCGGACCACGGCAACAGATCGAGATTGGCCGGCGCATCGGGCGATCCGCCGAGCATGACCGGCACACGCCGGTCGAGCGCGAACGCGGCGACGTCATCCGCATCGATGCCGCGTGCGGCAAGCATGCGATCCTTGTGCGCCATCAGTTCGTCGAACGGCGGCGCGACGGTTTCCGCATAACCGGGGCGGCAAATCGTCTGGCCGATCGACTGCTGGGTCACGCGTTCGTCGAGCACGGCGCTCGGTTGCGCGGCGGCATCTCCGATGCGCAGCGCGAGCAGTGCGCCAACGGTGACGAGCAGCGCACGGTGCGTGATGCGCACGCGCGGACGAAGGACGCGCGTGCGTCCGAGCCGCGGCGCGTTGGCCGTGTCATTGCTGCTGGTCGTGTCGCGGGAAAGACCGCGCCGATGGGTGTCTGCGATGCCTGCGTTCATTCGTCGGCGCGCCGGCGGCGGCACGCGGTAGTTCAATTCGCAAGGCAATTAAAACACATTCAATATGGATGAGTACAAAAGCCGGACATGAGGGCGCGGCGTTTGCCGGCTCGCGGCAGCCGCCGCGAGCCAGCGCAGACCAACCCAGCGCGACGTCGCGATGAGTGGGGCGCCCCGCCGCCTCTACTTCGCCACCCGCGCCTGCAACGCGCGGATCCGCCCGAGCGCCTGCGCGTTCGACACCGTCTCTTCGTACATCTTTGCGAGGTCGGCTTTCAGCGCGGTGCGCGAACCGCCATCGAGATAGACCATATGCCCCGACGGATAGAACCGTGCCGACAGGTTCTGCCGCACCTGCTGACTGACCAGCGGCATCTGCTGCAGATCGAGCACGGTCTGATAGAACGGCGTGACGAAATCGAAAAAGCCATTCGCCGACAGCACCTTGAGGTCGGGATTGAGCGCCATCACGGCGGCAAGGTCGCCGGCCGTGTACAGAATGATGTTGCCTGTCGAGTCGAGCCCCTTCTGCGCGCCGGTTGGATCGATATGGCCGAAATCCCAGTACTTGAACGCCTGATCGTTGAGGTCGGTGAACGACGAGTTCGACGTGTACTTCAACTGCTCGTTCAGATAGACGTTCCACATCGTCGTGTAGACGCCGGTGACCGCGGTCATCGTCGGATCGTTGCCGCCGGAGTTCGGGTCGATCTTGCCGGCGATGCCGGTGTCGATCGCCGTTACGCGGCCGTCGTAGGCGCCGAGCGCGAGGCCTTGCGACTTCAGCAACGTGGTCAGGAACAGCGAATTGCCGCGGCTGTCGTAGCCCGCGATGTCGAGGCTCCACGCGAGCAGCGTCGTTTTGTCGATGCCGGTGTATTCGCTGAGCTTTTCGGTGGTCGCGGAATCTGTGGTCGGGAACTTGCGCAGCGCGGCCAGGTAGTCGGTGCGCGCGAACTGCGCGACCTCCTCGGCGAACGCGCCGAGATCGGTCGGCCGCGGCGCGACGCCGAGCTTCTTGTGATACCACGCGTCAGCGGCCGCCGTGGGCAGCGCGCCGACCGGATTGCCCGATTGCGTGTAATCGAGAATCGACGATTGCAGCGTAATGCCGTTCAGATCGACCCCATCCTCGTGCAGCCGGTACGCGAGCACGCAGCTACGCGCCGTGCCGTAGGACTCGCCGAATAGATACTTCGGCGAATTCCAGCGGTTGTTCTTCGTCAGAAAACGCTTGATGAACTGCTTGATCGAATCCGCGTCCTGATCGACGCCCCAGAAGTCGCGATTCTTCTTCGGCGCGATCGCCGCCGAATAGCCGGTGCCGACCGGATTGATGAACACCAGGTCGCTCTTGTCGAGCAGACTGTCCGGATTGTCTTCGAGTGAATAAGGCGCGGGCGGCGTGAACCCCGGCATCGACGTCTTGATGCGGCGCGGCGCGAACGAGCCGAGCAGCACGAATACCGACGACGACCCCGGCCCGCCGTTATAGAAAAACGTGACCGGCCGCGTTTCTTCCTTCTGATGGTCCTGCGTGAACGCGACGTAGAACATCCTCGCCGACGGTTGCGAGCTGCTCGGATCGACGATCACCAGATGGCCCGCGGTCGCCGTGTAGTCGATCTTGTGAGCGCCGATCGTCACCGAATGATGCGTGATCGCGGCCGTCTCGACTGTATCGGTAACCGAATCGTCCGGGCCGTTGCCATAGGCGACCGGGTCGAAGAGCGGCTGGTCGCCGGCCTTGTGCGGCGCGCTCGTGGCGGTGGACGCGCCTGCCGAGGCCGTGGCATGCGTGTTGTGCGGCGAATGCTGGCTACCGGAAGCTGATTCTGTATTCGTCATGATCGCTCCAAGGGTTCGTTTTACTTGCCATGCGTCCTCGTTCTTACGTCTCGTTGTTGTGTTATGCGCTGCGTTGCAGACTATAGTGCGCCCGCCACCTTCCCGCCATTGGGGCTGCCCAGTCCCGTGCAGGCATCCCACCCCTTCGACGCCGCGAAGCTGCCGTTGTTGCCCTGCGTGATGTCGTTGCAGACGCCCGGCGCCTTGTACAGCTTAGCGTTGACGAAGCCGGCCGGCTGTCCCTTCGCCGCGTTGATGCGCGCGATCAGCGCCGCCCACAGCGGCGCGACCGCGCTGGTGCCCCCCACCACCGTTTGCATTCCGTCGACCAGCACGTCGTAGCCGGTCAACGGCGAGGCATCGCCCGCGACATCCGGCACGCCGCGCCCGCCGAGCGGCTGGCCGCCGCCGCCCGTCGCCGTGACCGACAAACCCTGCTGCCACGCCGGCACCGGAAACGCGCGGCTCACGCCGCCGCCGCTGGCCCCACCCTGCTCGCCGTCGTTCCACACGACCTCGCGCGTGATCGTCGAACCGGACGAGCTCAGGTGCGTGCCGCCGCAAGCGAGCACATACGGGCTCGACGCCGGGAAGTCGACCGCGTCGCCGCCGCCCGAGCCGTCGCTCGATCCGCTGTCGCCCGAGGCCGCGCAGATGGTCACGCCGAGCGCCGCCGCCGATTGCAGTACGCTGTTGAGCGCCTGCATCGACTGGCTGGTCCACACCGATTCCGGCGCCCCCCAACTGATCGAGATCACCGACGGCTTGTTAGTTGTGTCGTGCACCGCGCGGCTCACCGCGTCGATGAAGCCGGCGTCGCTGTTCTGCGTGAAGTACACGGCGATGGCCGCGCCCGGCACGATGGCGCCGACGATCTCGATGTCGAGCGTGACCTCGCCGTCCGGCCCGTTCGGATCGCCGCTCGGCTCGTTGCCAGCCTGGTCGACGCCGACCGGGGTCACGGTCGGCTCGCTTACACCGAGGCTCGAGAAATAGGTCTTGAGGTCCGACGTGTTGTAGCCGCCGCCGAGTTCGATGATGCCGACGCACTGACCGCCGCCGTCGCCTTGCGGAAACTGGTAGAGCGAGGCGAGCTGCGGCGGCGAGTACGACGTCTGCCCGGCGCGCGCCGGCACGAACGGCGGCCGGATGCGAAAGTGCGGACGCGCCTGCGGCCGGTTGTCGAGTCCGAGCACCGCCTCCACCACGCCATGCAGATCGTCCGGCACGCTGATCGTGCCGGTGCGGCCACGGAACTGGCCGGCCGCGTGATGCCGGTAGAGCTCGAGCTTGACCTCGAACGCGCTCTGGAACTGCGCGATCGTGCCGCTCAGCAGCACCGAGCGCGCCGCCGGATCCTCGCGCGCGACGGTGAGCCCATGCGCGGCCGCGAACGCGCGGACCTTCGCGATGTCATCGGGCGCGGCGCCGTAGTCCTGGGCGAGCGCCTCGCGCGACAGCGGCTTCACGCTCGCGTCGCCGGCTTCGATGCGTTTCATCAAGGCGTCGAACTGCGCCTGCTGCTGGCGGCGCAGCATCACGAAGACCTCGATCCGCTCGGCGGGATCGCATTGCCCGATGATCGTCGTGCCCTGCGCGACCTTTCGCTCGCTGCCCGGCAATGGATGCTTGGTGACCATGGTATCGACTCTCCTGTTAGCGTGGCTTAGCACGCGGTCATGCACGACCGCGCAGCCCGGCGGCGGCCAGGCACGCCACGCGCCTGCATGAAGCGCATCGTGGCGATACGCGGCAGGGGTTGTTCAAGAACTTCGTCCACGCGTCCGACCAAAGCATTCGAACACAGTTCCGGCCAGCGCGACAGTCGTCCGCATGGCCAGGGTCTAATGCGCGGCGTGGATGCGACACGCTATGATGCTGCAGCGGCATTCCCGCCGTTTCATTGCCGCGCGCGCCGCCTGCGCGCACGATCGAGAAATCAGAGGAACCCATGTCAATTTCGATGTATCAAGCATCAGTGCCTGTGCTGATTCGCGGCCTCACGAACCTGCAGGCCATCCTGGTCAAGGCCGAAGCGCACGCGGCCGCAAAGCAGATCGAACCGTCGGTGTTCACGAATGCCCGGCTCGCGCCGGACATGCTGCCGTTCGTGCGCCAGGTGTATATCGCGAGCGATACCGCGAAGGGTTGCGCGGCGCGCCTCGCCGGCGTCGAGCCGCCGAAGTTCGACGACGTCGAGCAGACTTTCGATGAACTGCAGGCCCGTATACAGAAAACGATCGATTACCTGAAGGAATTCAATGCGGCACAGATCGACGGTTCGGAAAGCCGCACCATCACGCTGAAAATGCGGACGGGTTCGATCGAGTTCACCGGAGCGTCATATCTGTTCGGTTTCGTGCTGCCGAACTTCTATTTCCACGTGACGACCGCGTATGACATCCTGCGTCATAACGGTGTCGAGCTCGGTAAGCTCGACTATCTGGGCGGGATGCAGCAGTAAACGGAGCAGGCGGGTCGTCGATCGCGCGGCCGCCCTCACGCGTGCAGGCGCGGCTGGAATGCGATCACCGCCATGCCGGCCAGCGTCAGCGCGACGCCTGCCGCGTCCCACGGCGTGGGCCGCACCTCGTCCACGACCCACAGCCACGCAATCGCGACCGCCACGTACACGCCGCCGTAGGCCGCATACACGCGGCCCGCTGCGGTGCCATGCAGCGTCAGCAGCCACGCGAATAGCGCGAGGCTTGCCGCGCCTGGCAGCAACAGCCACGCGGAGCCGCCCTGTTTTAGCCAGCGCCACGGCAGGTAACAGCCGAGAATCTCGGCGACAGCGGTCACGACATACAGCAGGAAGGTTTGCATCGATGAGCGTGAGAAGGTGGTTGTGTCGCCGCGCGTGCGCGCGGCCGACCGCGCTATCGGCTTTATTAACACAATCACTTGGCACCGCGGCCTTTGCATCGGCTGTATGCGCACGCGCGACGAATGCAAAAGCCAGCTCCAAGTTTCAATCCAGCGAAAGTTCAATCGAGCGAAAGCCGCAGCGCGAAGCCGATCAACGCAGCCGAGAAGGTCCACCGTTGTACCGTCTGCGCCAAAGGATGGACGCGCATCCAGTTGGCGATGCGCGCAGCGCCGATCGCATACAACGCGTCGAAGCATGCGCCGATCACGAGCAGCACGACACCAAGCTCGATCATCTGCCACGCTACCGGCCCCGCTTCCGGCCGCGCGAATTGCGGCAACAGCACGGAGCAGAACAGTAGCGCCTTCGGGTTGAGCAGGTTCGTCAGCAGACCTTTGACGAACGCGGTCCGCAAGGGCCGCACCGCATTGCCCGCATCGCTCGAAGCAGTGGATTCCACTCGCGGCGCACCGGCCGCTTGCCCGTCGCGCGACCCGGCCGGCAATGCGAACCCGGGCGAGCGGAAGATTTGAATCCCCACCCACGCGAGATAGACGGCGCCGGCATAGCGCACCGCGTCGTACAGCCACGGCGCGTTGCGCAGCAGCGCCGCCATGCCGCACGCCGACAGCGTCACGTGCGTCGCGCGCGATACGCCGAGCCCCGCCGCGGCCGCGAAGCCGCTGCGCACGCCGCGCGCGATGCTGGTTTGCAGGATCAGCGCCATGTCCGGCCCAGGCACCGCATAAACGACAATCAATGCCGCCACGTAGACGGCCAGCAGGTGAGCGGAAATCATCGGCGCCTCCTTGTTGTTCGAGGCTCCATGTTGCTATCGGATGCGGAGCGTTTGCTGGCGACTTTCAGTCCTCTGCATTCAAAAAATAGCGGAATGCGCTAATATTTCGACATCTGACGACGCCTTCCACCACCCTGCAGCCCCCCTCCCGACCATGTCCACGGACGATCTCGACAAAACCGACCGCGCGATTCTCGCCGCGCTGCAAAACGACGGCCGCATGTCGAATGCGCGTCTCGCCGAGATGGTCGGCCTCAGCGAGACGCCTTGCGCGCGGCGTCTGAAACGTCTGGAGAACGATGGTTACATCGACCGCTACCGCGCGGTGCTGTCGCGCGCCGGGCTCGGTCTGGGCGTGATCGCGTTCGTGCTCGTGCGCTTCGCGGTGCACGACCGCGTGGTGGCCACGCGCTTCGAGCGCGAGGTGCAGGCGATCCCGCGGATCCTGTCGTGCCACAACGTGTCGGGCAGCGCGGACTACATCCTGCAGATCGTCGCCCGCGACCTCGACGACTACGGCACGTTCATGCGCGACGAACTGCGCGGCCTGCCGGGCGTGACGTCGGTGGAATCGGCCTTATCGTTGCGCGAAGTGAAAGCGTTTGGCGGTCTGCCGCTGTCCTGAGCGCGAACGTGGCATAGTCCCCCCTTTAGTCCCCTTTTGAAGCGGCGCGAGCCGTTCCGACGCAACCCGACGACCCCGGAGTTCTCATGGATCACGACAAGGCGCGAGCCGAAGAAACCGCCGCAATGGAACGCGTGTTGACCGCCACCAAGCGGGTGCAGACCGCGTTCGCGTCGCTGCAATCGCAATTCCCGCCGGCAGGCAGCGGCAAGCCCTCGCAATTTGCGTTGCAGACTTTCGACGCCGCGCTGCAGGAACTCGAAGATGCACAAGCCGCGTTCGACGAACTGCTCGGCGATCTGCTCGACGGCAATCGTTGAGCGCTAGCGAGCGTCTGGCCGGCGCCCCGCTCGCCAGCCGGCTCGCACGCTTCGCGCCGCCGCATACGCGTTAACGCGCGTCCGTCTCCACCACCGGCTCGCAGAGAATCGGAAAATTGACGGAGTTCGCGACGTAGCACTTCTGATGCGCGACGTGATGCAGATGCGTGGCCAGCTCGACATCGCCGCTCGCGCGGATCGTCACGCGCGGGCGCAGCACGATCTGCGAAAAGCGGCCTTCCTGCGCGGTATCGAGCATCGTGCCTTCGGCGTCGTCGCGATAGTCGAGCACGACGATGCCCGCCTCCGAGCACAGATGCAGATACCACAGCTTGTGACACGCGCTCGCCGACGCGACCAGCAGGTCCTCGGGATTCCAGCGCGTCGCGTCGCCGAGAAACGCCGGATCCGACGAGCCCGGAATGTCAGGCTTGCCGCCGGAAGAAATCACGTGATCGCGGTCGTAGTCGCGGTAGCCGGAGGTGCCGCTGCCGCGGTTGCCGGTCCATTTCACCGATACGTGGTACTTGTGCTCGCCGTGCGCCATTCGCTTCCCCTTTGGTCGGATCGGACCTGCATTCTATCCGCGCCACACTAGCGCGGCGGCGCCGCGCGGCCGGTCACGTTCGGCGCGCGTGGGTCGGGATTCATATAGAGCGCCGTGCCGTTCGCGCGCATGTTGTTGAGCGCGGCGCCCGAGCCGGTCGCGCCACCCGAGCCGAGCCCGTACGAGCCGCCCGCCGACATGCCGGGCCCCGGCATGGCACTCGGACTGACGCCGGTACCGATGCCCATCGCGCCGCCGACAGCCGCATTGCCGCTGCCCCCGCTGCCCCCGCTGCTCCCGCTGGTGCCCGCGTTCGTGCCCGCATGAGTGCCGTTTTGGCTGCCGCCAGGATTGCCCGGTTGCTGGGCCTCTACCGTTGCAGCGGCCCCCACCGTCAACAGCGCCGCAAGCAACGCCGACCACACGATCCCACCTGTTGCTGTCTTCATCGCTACCCTCCAACCGCATCGATCCGCCGAGCACGATATCTATTCTGAGCCGATCGCGCGACCGATGCAGCGGCGCCGCTCCCGCCCGCGCCCACGGCGTGTCCGTGCGCGTTATGATCGATCGTTACGCCCGAACGGCCGATCGCGCACGATGGAGCACGCCTACATCCACCTTTTGCATCTGCTCGCCGGCCACTCGACGTGGATGCTCGCGGTCGTTTTCCTCGCCGCTTTTTTCGAAGCGATCGCGGTCATCGGCACCTTCGTCCCCGGCAGCACCGCGATGTTCCTCGCCGGCGCGGTGACGGGCACCGGCTCGCTGAGCCTTGCCTGGGTCTTCGTGTGGGCGATCGTCGGCGCGGTCGCCGGCGACGGCGCCAGCTTCTGGCTCGGCGATCGCTACAGGGAGCGCATCGTCACGCTGTGGCCGTTCCGCGCACACCCCGGCGTACTCGACGCGGGCCAGCGCTTCTTTCTGAAGCATGGCGCGAAGAGCGTCGTGCTCGCCCGCTTCATCGGCCCGCTGCGGGCGATCGTGCCGGTCGTCGCGGGCATGATGGGCATGCGGCCGCTGCGCTTCCTCTCGATCAACGTGCTCTCCGCGCTGCTGTGGGCGCCCGCGCACATCCTGCCCGGCGTCGTGTTCGGCGCGTCGGTGCTGCTCGCGGGGGCGGTGTCGTTCCGGCTCGTCGTGATCATCGCGATGCTGGCGTGCATCGTGTGGCTCAGCTTTCGCGGCGCTGGGTTTCTGGTGTCGCACGCGAATGCGTGGTCGAGCGCGGCAGGCCGTCATCTCGGCAGCTGGGCATGCCGCCATCCGGGTCCGCTCGGCCGCATCGCGCGCCGCATGCTCGACCCCGACACGCCCGATGCGACCCACCTGCTCGCGATGTCGCTGATCGTGCTGGTGGCCGGCGCGCTTTTCTTCGGGATCCTTGACGACGTCGTCAGCGGCGATCCGCTGACGACCATCGACCTGTCCGTTTATCACTTTCTGCAATCGATACGCACGCCGTGGGGCGACACGTTGCTCGCGGCGCTCGCGACGCTCGGCAGCGGCATCACACTGTTCGCGCTGGTCGTCACGGTTGCCCTGTGGATGGTGTGGGAGCGGCGCTGGCGCACGATCGTCTACTGGCTCGCGGCGGTCGTGTTTTCCCAGCTGCTGATTCTCGGCCTGCAACTCGCGATGCGCCGCGCCCCGCCCAACGAACTCATGAGTGGCCACTTCGTGTTTCCGAGCAATCACGTCGCCGCGACGGTGATCATCTACGGCTTTCTTGCGTTTCTGCTCGCGCGCCGGATCGGCAAGCTCGGAGGCGTGCTGGTTGCCGGCGCCAGCATCATCGTCGTGATCGTGGTCGCGCTCGCGGGCGTCTACTTCGGCCGCTACTGGGTGTCCGACGCGATCGGCGGCGCGGCGCTCGCGTATGTGTGGGTCGCGCTGATTGCGCTGACGGCGATCTGGAGGCATCCGCAGCCGCCGCCGCCGCGCCGTTTCATGCCTCTCGTGGTGCTCGCGGTCGTAGCGCTCAGTGTCGGCCTGCAGCTCGGCCTCGCAATGCCGACGCCGCCGGACGGCGCGCCGCAACCACCCCCCGTGCAGTTCACGCAGACGCAGTGGAAGCTCTCCGGGTGGAAGCGGCTGCCGTGCTTTCGCTCCGACATGGGCGGCGATCGCAAGGAGCCGCTGACGCTGCAATGGGTCTCCGAGCCCGCTTCGATACGCGAGCAGTTGCGCGCGCAGGGCTGGGTCGAGGGCACCGACGTGTCCGCGCACAGCCTGCTGTCGCTCGCTTCGCCCGACGTCGCGGCGGTGTCGCTGCCGGTGCTGCCGAAGCTGAACAATGGCGTGCCGTCGTCGCTGGTCTTCGTGCGACCGGGCAATTCGCGCGAGGAACGCTACGTGCTTCGCTTCTGGCCGAGCGGCTACGCGGTCGACAACGGCACCTCCGCGGCGCCGCTGTGGGTCGGCGCGTTCACGCACGAGCGGCTGACGCGGCCCTCCTGGCCGCTGAACATTCTGCGCATCGATCACGACGCGAGCCCGTTCGACGCGCCCACCAGGTCGGGCGTCGAGCTCGGCGCGACGGTTCTCGCGGAGGTCGATTGTCACGGCGTGCCGGTGTCGCTGCTGGTCTCGCCGAGGCAATGAGCTGCACATCCAGGCACATCCAGGCAACTTCAGGCATCTCAGGCATCCCCAACTCGACGGTTCGATAAAGGAGACAACCGTGGGCCGCTTCGGAAGTCCACATCGACGTACCCGGCGCCGTCTATCAGCAATTGGCGCCACGGGCGAAACGCCTGCTGCACCATATGCCGCGCGTGAGCGAACTCGACAATGCAAGCGCGCCGGAGCAATACCGGAAATTCGCCTATTGAAGAAAGCATTCAGTCGCCGCATTGGCCGCGCAACGAATTGTCACGAAAGCGAATCGCCAATTGACGCGCAATTGCCATAACGGAAATGACTGAGGCGACCGCGGGGATACACCGGGTCGCGAATGACAATCGATTTGACATTTAAGCCTTCGTTGCGCAAATGCAACGACACACCGGCATTATCCCCACTTCCCCCCGCTATTTGCACCGATAGCGCTCCTAATTCATTTTTCCACTCACGCAATCCGTAATCGCACTGGCAGAATGAGCAGAATGCCAGATAGCGGGAACCGGCACGCGTCGCCATTTCCGCACTGAAACACGGCGGCCGCGATTTTCTACCCAATTGCACGCATTAACGCTATTGTCTCTTTGCGACCTGAACTCGTAGACCACCAGGAGCTTCGTGTGCGGAATCGATCGATGTCTCGCGTGAAGAAAGACCGCCAGTCCGCCGTTCGCAGCCACCGCTCGCGTGTTTCCCGATTATCTTCAAGTCCGCTTTCCGGCTCGGTTTCCAGCTCGCTTTCCAGGCTTCTCCCCTGGTTATCGCTTTGCATGACTGCGCTGGTGCTCGGCAGCTACTCCGCGTATAGCGTCGCCGGCGTTTCCGTATTGCGTCCGCCGCGCGAAGCGCTATCGAGCAGTCCACTCGAAGTGACGATCGTCTATGCCGGCGATCAACCCGGTGGCACCGAAGTCGACGTGCCGGCGCAATTGAATATCGCGATCAGCAATACCGACGTGGTACCGCATCGGCTCGCGCTCACGCGCGAAAGCGGCGCACCCGAGCATCTGAAGCTCGCCGCCGGCGAACTGAAGGCAGTGCGCTATACCGGCACGTGGCCCGAATGGGCGCGCGGCGCGATGCAGATCGACGTGCCGGATCTCGACGTGTCGCCATCGTACGTGCTGCTGACGCGTCCGCCGCGCTCCGGCAAGGACGCGGCGCTCGCGTCGGCCGGGAGCGCCAATGGAGCAACGGCGGCGGCCACCGCGAGCGGCGCACCGTCGTCGACGAGCCTGATCGCGTCGTCGCCCGCGCCATCACGACCGGATGCGCCCGTGCCGCAAATCAACACTTTCCTGAGCCGCTTCTCCGCCTTCGAACCGATGTATTTCGCCGATGGCGGCGGTAGCGAGTCCCTCGCGAAATTCCAGCTCAGCTTCAAGTTCCGCCTCGTCGTTCCGGACGACCCGCGCTCGCGTGGTTTCGCGGACAACCTGTACTTCGCCTATACGCAAACCTCGCTGTGGGATCTCAAGAAGTACTCGGCGCCGTTCCGCGACACCAGCTATATGCCGGCACTCTTTTATTACCTCGAAGACACCGGCTGGAAGAGCACGTGGTGGAGCAGAATGGGCGTGATGGCCGGCTACGAACACGAATCGAATGGACGCGACGGTCCGGAATCGCGCGGCGTCGACTATGTGTTCCTCAAGCCGATCTGGGATTTCGGCGACATCCACAGCTACCATCTGACCATCCAGCCGAAGATTTATTACTATACGCACATCGCCGGCGAGAACCATGACATCGCCGACTACCGCGGCTACGTGGACCTGCGGTTCATCTACGGCAGCCCCGACGGCGCGCAATTGGACACGACGCTGCGCAAAGGAACGCAAGGCGGCAAAGGCAGCGTCGATACGCAGTTCACCTATCCATTGGCGAAGCTGATCAATAGCCGCTGGGGCGGTTATCTGTGGCTTGGCTTCTTCAGCGGTTATGGCGAGGACATTCTCGACTACAACCAGCATCGCTGGATCGCGCGAATCGGCTATAGCATCACACGCTAATCCGGAATTCGCCCGGCATGCAAGCAAAGGGCCGCCGAGCGGCCCTTTTCCATTCGATGACGGCCCCCGACGCGCCCTAATACATCGAAACTTCTGCCGTAATCCTTCAAAAGTTTGCCCAAAGCCGACCTCCACCCGGCGGGCAACCCGTCATGGACCGCTCGTGAATGCTGTGTGCACGAACAGACGGGCATATCGGTGTGGATTTCTCTAGAGTTGAAGGGTCGCCGGTCCAACCGGCTGGCCACGCCGCGCGCTGACTTTTCCAGCGTCTAATCAAAACCACGGAAAAACCAATGAAAACCGCTCTCCTTAAAGACGTGTCGCCTGTTTCAAACGAGCCAACCGGACTTCTTTTGCATCGGAATAGTGCACCGCTTGCGCTCAAGCACGAAATTCACCCGGAACAGATCCGGGACAGCCTGCCGGCCCGTCAGGGAGGAGTCGGCTTTCTGTTCCACGCGACCGATTGGGAAACCCTTTCATTTTCTTTTCACAACGTTCGCGAACGAAGCGAATCGTTCGAAGAGGAGTTGTGGAAAACCAGGCCTTTCATCGCATCGCCGATCTATTCGGGCGCGCAGGTGATCGGCGCGAATATCGCCTGCCCGGTGCCGCTCGAAATGTGGCTCGGCAGCCCGCGCGGCATCAAGCGCTTTCGCGAGACGCAATTCTTTCCGGCGCTCGAGCTCGCCCGAAAGGCGGGCTTGAACATGGTCGCGATGGGCGCGTCGACGCCCTACGCGTGCAACTACGGCGCGCTGCCCCGGCCGGTCAAGCCGCCTCACATCACGACGGGCCACGCGGCGACCGCGGCGATGCTGAAGGACTGGGCGATGCATTGCTGCGAACAGCTCGACCTCGAGCTCGGCAACACGAAGCTCGCGCTGTTCGGCGCGGCCGGCCGGCTCGGCACGACGGTCGCGAAGTATCTGCTCTACAAGGATGCGCCGAAGGAGCTGGTGCTGATCGATCTGCCCGACAAGATCAACCTGCTGATCGATCAGGCGAACGAGCTGCTCGCGTCGGACCTGCTCGGCAAATCGAAAGTATCGGTGCATACGTTCAGCCCGGACACGCCGCTGCCGGACTTCGACGGCGCGATTCTCGCGAGCAGCACGAGCGTGCCTTACCTGAGCGCCGCCGATCTCAAACGTGCGCAATTCTGGATCGACGACTCGCATCCGCGCGCGGCAAGCGTCGCAGCGGAACTCGCATCTCGCGGTCATACGCTCTATATTGAATGCTTCGCGCGCGGGCCCGCCGGACTCGACACCGCGTTCCCGTTCAGGCTGCCATCCACCCGCGATTGCTATACCTGCTTCGCCGAAGGCTATTCGGCATGGCAGGAAGGTATCGCCTCCGATTTCATCATTGGCAGCCCGCCCGTGTGGTCGGTCTCTTATACTCATGGTCTGCTGAAGAAGTATGGCTTTTCGGTCGGACCGTTTCACGGCAAGAACGGCGATTCGCTCGCCGAAGTCGTCGAATCACAGCAATTCAATACGCATGAAATGATGGGTTCCTAATGAACTCGGAGGCCTGATGGCGATACTGCGCGAAAGCATGCGGGATATGCTGGAACGAAGCAGGTTCGCAATTCGATGGGGAGGCGCACTCGGCCTCCTGTGTCACCCCATCTATTACGTCGTCTGGACCTACATCCTTCCGCAGCCTTACGACAACCTGCTGCTGCGGCTCAGCGCGGCGGCCGTCTGCATTCCACTGCTGTTCCATGCGCGCTGGCCGAGGCGCTACAACCCCGCGCTGCTGATCTACTGGCATTGCTGTCTGATTTACGTGCTGCCGTTCGTCTGCACGTTCCTGACCGTCAGAAACGGTTTCTCCACGATGTGGATGATGACCGAGGTCATGATGATCTTCATTCTGGCGCTGTGTATCGACAACCCCCTGCTGCTAATAACGTGCATCGGTATTGGCGTGTTTTCCGGCGGGCTCGCCGGCGTGTGGAGCGCGCCGACGCCGGTCGTTCTCAGCGCGCAGGACAAGTCCAATCTCGCGTTGCTGCCGGTGGTCGTGCTGTGCAGCATGGCGTTCAGTCATGCGATCAGCAAGGGACGCATCTTCGTCGAAAAGAACCGCGCGTTGCAGGCGCTCGCGGGGTCCATCGCGCACGAGATGCGCAATCCGCTGAGCCAGTTGCGGCACGTGCTCGACCGCGTCGAGGAAGCGCTGCCCGCGGCGACCGAAGCGGGCGCGGCGCCGACGCTAACCGACGGCACGGCCTCGCTGATGTACAACCACCTCGCGCAGGGGCAATTGTCGATCGAGCGCGGCCTGCGCATCATCGCGATGACGCTCGACGAAGTCGCCGCGAAATCGATCCGCCCGGATAGTCTCAGCTACCTCCATGCTGGCGCGACCACGCGCAAGGCGCTCGCCGAATACGGCTTCGACAACGACAAGGAACGCGCGAAGGTGAGCGTCGTCGTCAGGCGCGACTTCGTGTTCAAGGTCGACGAGACGGTCTATCTGTTCACGTTGTTCAACCTGATCAAGAACGCGCTGCATCACATCGTCGCGTATCCGCAGGCGACGCTCACATTGACCGTCGACCGCGACTCGGTGATCGTACGGGACACCGGCCCCGGCATCGCGCCGGAGATCCTGCAGCATCTGTTCGAGCCGTTTCGCACGGCCGGCAACTCGGGCGGCACCGGGCTCGGGCTCGCGTACTGCCAGCGCGCGATGCGCGCGTTCGGCGGCAGCATCGACTGCGAATCGGGACTCGGCAAGTTCACCGCGTTCACGCTGCGCTTTCCACCGGTAGCGGCCGACGAGGTCGAGGAGCACGAGCGGCGCCTGTTCGAACGGGCGATGCCGGCGTTCAAGGGCAAGCGCGTGCTCGTCGTCGACGACGACGACACGCTGCGCGCCCGCACCCGCCGCGTGCTGACGCAGGCCGGCGCCTATGTCAGCGAGGCGTCGGGCGGCGAGCTTGCGCTCGCCACGTTGCGGCGCGCGCCGCTCTACGATCTCGTGTTGATGGACATCAGCATGCCCGCGATGGACGGCTACACGACGACCGAGCGCATCCGCGCCGACAGAGACTGCCCGAACCGCAACGTGCTGATCGCCGCCTATACCGCCGAACCGGGCATCGCGGTGCGACTGCGCGCGCGGCGCGCCGGCATGGACGAGATCATCAGCAAGACGTCGAGTGTGCAGGAGCTGCTCACCGCGTTGCAGACCCTCTTCGACAACGGTGCGCATCATCAGCCGGGCGAACTGCCCGATGTCTTCGCCGGCAGAACCTTTGTGATCGCCGACGACGACACCTACAGCCGGCTTGTCGCGAAGGCGTATCTGGAGCGCTGCGGCGCGAGCGTCGTCGAGGCCGACCACGGTCAGGCGGTGCTGACCAAACTGCACGAAGACGGCTTCATCGACGCGATCCTGATGGACGTGAACATGCCGGGCATGAACGGCATCGAGACGACGAAGTCGATTCGCGCGCGCACCGATGCCTACGCGACGCTGCCTATCATTGCGCTGACCAGTCACACCGATGCCGAAGCGGTGCAGGCCTGCGTTGCCGCCGGGATGAACGAGGTGTTGATCAAGCCGGTGCAGGCCGGCTCGCTGTACGCATGTCTCGCGCGGCAGTTCGGCACACGCGGCGCGCTGGTTGCGGACGCTCCGCAACGAATCACGGAAACCGCGGGCGGAGCCGCGCAAACGGATTTTGCGGCGACGCCGGTGGCATTGCCCCCCACTGCGAACGCGCCCGCGGCCGCCACCATCGCTGAAGAAAGCCTGCTCGACGAAGCGCACCTCAAGGAACTGGTCTCGCTCGATCTGCTTGACGAATCGTTCCTGAACGGCATCGAACAGATTCGCTCGCTCGTCGTGCGCCTCGCAGGCAACAGCGCGGCCGTCGATATCAAGGCGACGCACGCGAGCTTGCATGCGTTGC
The DNA here is from genome assembly GCF_014397645.1 of Paraburkholderia sp. 31.1. Classification (NCBI taxonomy): domain Bacteria; kingdom Pseudomonadati; phylum Pseudomonadota; class Betaproteobacteria; order Burkholderiales; family Burkholderiaceae; genus Paraburkholderia; species Paraburkholderia sp. 31.1. Next base: position 60,045 of record NZ_VZQN01000034.1, on the reverse strand, counting down.
TTGGCGTCAGCGGCAACATCGGCGCGAAGGCACTGCATCGCTACGCGCGGCAGATCTATCCACGCGTGATCGCCGGTGAGTGGCCAGTGGAAACCGACTGGCACGCGCAGATCCGCGCGCTGGGCGCGCGCTCGACCGACGCCTTGCAGCGGTATTACGCGTCGGCGAAAGGGCGGCGCGATCATCGCGACGCGCTGAGCGATTGAGAGGGCGGCCTCGGTCGCCCTCTTTGCAGCGTTAAGTCAGAACTTGTGCAGCACGCCGACCGCAACAGCGAGCTGGTTCGCGCCGGTCTTCACGGTCGTCGTCGCGACCGAAGTCGCCCACCCCGTCGCACTCAGCGCGGCCTTCGAGCTGTTGATCACATACGTGATGTCGGTATACAGCGCCGTGCGCTTCGACAGCCAGTAGTCCGCGTTGACACCGGTGCTCAATGCGTGCGCGTCGACCTGGCGATACGCGTGGTAGTAAGTCGCGGCTGCGAGGTCCAGCGCCGGCGCCACCCTGTAACGCACGCCCGCGAACGCCATCGACTGCGGCGGCGATGCGGCGAGCGTCGACCGGACGTCGTTCAGCAGCAATTCGTAGCCGCCGTACAGCGTCGCCTTGCCGATCTGATACGAACCGCCGGCCACGTAGCGGCGCTCGCTGTCGCCCGATGACGCAATGGCCGAGCCTTGCCGCTGCTCGTACACGAACGTCAGATTCAGCGGCCCCTGCACATAGCGTCCGCCGATGTCGTACTGCTTGCCGACGCGGAACGAGCCCGCCACCGGCACGTTGTAGGTGACTGCGTCGTAGCCGAGGCTGTAGAGCGCATTCAGCTCGAATGGTCCCACATGGCCGAGATACGACACCGCGTTATCCGCGCGACCGACGAACTGCGCGTCCTGCGCGGAAAGGCCGTAACTCGAATAACCGAGCGGGTCGAGCGCGAGGAAGTAGCGATACATCGGCGTCATCTGCCGGCCGAGCATCATCGCGCCGTAGCGGTCCGATTCAAGTCCGACGAACGCCTGCCGGCCGAACAGCCGCCCTCCTTGCTGCAGGGCACCGGTATTCATCGACATGCCCGATTCGAGCGTGAAAATCGCCCGCAGTCCGCCGCCGAGATCTTCCTTGCCCGTGAAACCCCAACGCGAATTCAGCCGGTTGCCGGTGCCGAGAGCGACCTGCGTGCCCGACGATCCCTGCGACGTGACAGCGTGAGTCACGTAGGTCACCCCCGAGTCGACGATGCCATAGAGCGTGACCGACGACTGCGCATGCGCCGCGCCGCTGATGCCGATACCAATACCACATGCAAAAAGGACCTTCGACGGCCTGGCGAGAGGCTTGTGCTTCACCATGTATCTCCTGCTGGAAAGTGAGTTGTTTTGTGATGCGGATTAGTTATCGTTCGACCCCTGTCGTCGCGGTAGCCGGCGCGGGGCCGCGTCGGCTACCGGAGAATCGGTCATTCGCGTGCGATGTGCGGGTCGACGAAGAACATCGCGATGACCGCGATAGCGGGTCCGATCGCGAGTGTGAGGAGCGCGAGCATGAACGAATGGCTCGCGCCATACAGCGAGCCGACCACCATCGGCGACACCGCGCTGCCGGACTGCCAGATAGCATTGGTCCAGCCGGCGCTCGCGCCCGCGAGACGCTTGCCCGATGCGTCGCTGACCTGAGCCATCAGCACCGGCAGATAGCCGAACGAGAACGCACCGAGAATCGGCGCGACCAGATAGAACTGATGCACCGTCGAGCAGTAGCCGAACACCAGCAGCGCGATCGCGAAGGCGATCAGGCAACCGATCGACATCATCCGCCGCGACACACCAGGCAGGTCGGAGATCCAGCCGAGAGTCGGCTTCGCGATCACCGCGCCAATGCCGAACGAGGCGACGATCGATCCGGCGACGATCGGCGCAATGCCGTATTGGCGCGTCATCAGTGCGTTGCCCCATGCACCGAAGCCGACGGTCGCCCACAACCCGCCGCAGCCCGCGATCGACAGCGCGATCAGGTTACGGTTGCGCAACAGGCCAAGCATTTCCTGGAGGCTGTTGCGCGCGGGCTTCGCTTCGTTCGAAGGCCGGTTCTTCAGCAGCAGCAACGTGACGATGCCCCACGCGAACGTGACGATGCCGAGCATATGGAATGCGTTCGACCAGCCGTGCCGCGCGGAAAACGACGGCACGACCGCATTTGCGATCACGACGGCGAGCGACGTCGCGGTCGTGTAGAGGCCCATTGCGCGGCCACGGTCGCGCGTGAACCATGCGGGAATGATCTTCATGCCGGCCGAGTAGTCGGCGCCCGCCGCGAAACCCATCGCGGCCTGAATCACGATGCCGAATGCGAGCGAATGCGTATAGCCGAACGTGAACGTGAGCACGCCGAGCGGCAGCAGCGCAAGCGTGAGCATCGCGCGACCGCCGAGCAGATCGGTCAGCATGCCGCCAACCACGTTCGCGATCACATAGCCCGCGTAAAACGCGGTCACGAACGCACCGAGCATCGACACGCCAATGCCGAGCGACGCGCCGACCGGCGCGGCTACCGTACTCCACGCGACGCGGACCACATAGCTGAGCAGAAACGCGGCCCAGACGATGAACAGCGCGACCCAGCGATACGGGCTCGTGTCGGCGCTACTCGCCGCCCTCGCATCGTTCCCGGTCCAGACGCTCGCGGGCATACCCTCCGACGACGCCAGATTCTTCTCCATGACTCCTCCGATGCCGGGCGTGCCAGCGGCCGCCCGTTTTCTTTCTGATGGATGGCGCCGACCGCGCCTGGCGGCCGGGCCGGCGATTACGGTTACAGATCGAGCACGAGCACCCTCGACTTCGCGCGTGAACAGCACGGCAGGAACTGATCGTTGCGGGCCTGCTCTTCTGGCGACAGGAACAGGTCGCGGTGGTCAGGTTCGCCTTCGAGCACCCGCGTGACGCAGGTGCCGCAAATGCCCTGCTCGCACGACACCGGCACGTCGACGCCCGCCGCCGCGAGCGCCTGGGTGACCGTGCAATCGGCCGCAATCGACACGACGCGGTCCGAGCGCGCGAGCCGCACGTCGAACGACGCACCATCACCCGACGGCTGCGCCGCCGCGAAGTATTCGTAATGCAGACGCTCGTCACTCCAGCCGAGCGAGCGGGCCGTGTCGAGCACCGCGTTCATGAAGCCCTGCGGACCGCACACATATAGATGCCGGTCCGCGACGGCGTCCGTCAGCAGTGCATTCAGATCGAGCATGCCGTGCGCGTCGTCGAAGTGGTATTGCACGTTGTCCGCCCACGACGACGCGGCGATTCGCTCGACGAACGCCGCACGGCTCTTCGAGCGCGCGCAGTAATGCATTTCGAACGCCGCGCCCATTGCCGCCAGCTGCTCCGCCATGCAGAGAATCGGCGTCACGCCAATGCCGCCCGCGAGCAATAGCGGCGTCGCGTCATGCCGGGCGAGCGGGAAGTGATTGCGTGGCACGCCGATGCGAATCGCGTCGCCTTCGTTCACCGCGTCGTGCATGCGCTGCGATCCGCCGCGCGAATCGGCGGCGCGCAACACCGCGATCTGATACCGGTGACGCTCGCGAGACGCGTTGCACAGCGAGTACTGCCGCACCGGCCCACCCGGCACGTAGACGTCGATGTGCGCGCCCGCCTCGAACGGCGGCAGGTCGCGGCCGTCGATGTCGACGAACTCGAAGCCGGCAATCCCGTCGGCTTCGTCGCGTCGTGCGGCGACACGCACCATCAGCGTGGAATCGGTCATGTTCATGCCACCTCCTCCGCTCACATCGCCGACAGGCCGCCGTCGACCATCAGCGTCGTGCCGGTTATGTACGAAGCCTCGTCGCTCGCGAACCACAGGATCGGCCATGCAATCTCTTCGGGCGACGCCCAACGGCCGATCAACGACGTGTCCTGGCGTTGCGTCTTCAGCACTTCGACGCTTTTACCCGATGCAATGGCCCGGTTCATGTGGAATTCGGTCAGCGTCGAACCCGGGCACACCGCGTTCACGCGCACGCCGTTCGCGGTCTCCTCGAACGCGAGCGTGCGGGTCATCGCGAGCATGCCGGCCTTGGTCGCGTCGTACAGGCCCATGCCCTTGCGGCCGGTCACCGCGTAGCACGACGACACGTTGACGATGCTCGCGCGGCCCGCGCGACGCAGGAACGGCAGCGCTGCCCTGCAATAGTTGGATGTGCCGACCAGATTGACCGACACCATCGCCTGCCACTCGGCCGGCGTCGCGTCGGCGAGCGCGCTGTAGTTGCGCATCGCCGCGTTGTTCACCAGCACGTCGAGCCGGCCGAACGAATCGGCGGCGAGTTGCGCCGCGCACACCGCGTCGGCGTCGTGCGACACGTCGGCCGCGAACGTCTCGACACGCGCGGACGGATCAGCCGCCTTCAGTTCGTCGGCGACACGCGTGAGCGCCTCCGGGTTCGCATCGACGAGCACCACCGCGGCGCCCTCCGCGCAGAACACGCGCGCGGTCGCGGCACCGATGCCGCCTCCGCCGCCGGTGATCAGCGCGACCTTGTCCTCGAGTCTTTTACGTTGCTGCATTGCATGCCGGCGCGCAGCCGGCCTCCTTTTGCGGAATGGGCAGAAGGTCCAATCGGACCAGACGACGACACGCGGGCCGGACCAGAGTCCGGCGCCGCCGTGCATCAGATCGAGTAGATCGGCTGGTCCTTGCCGTCGTGCAGATGGATCACCGCCCATTCCTGCGGCTTCTGATCGCGCGGCAGCAGCACGCCGGCAGCACGTACGCGCTGCTGGTCGGCGTCGATCGCGGGCGGATCGGTGTCGGGCACCAGCGCCGTTGCCGCCTCGTACATCATGCGGCGCGCCATCACGATCGCGCGGTCGGTCGGCAGCAGCTTTTCCTTGCTGTGATCCTGGATCGGACCCATGCTTTCCTGCAGCGACGCATCCTGCATCGCAAAGCCGAACACGCCCGAGTACGCGCGCTTTTCCTTCTGAGCCTGGCGGTCGATCAGGTAGTCGTTGTCCTTGTTCGCTTTCGGCCGGAACGTGCCACCCTCCTCGTAGTCACAATGAATGCCCTTGCCGGCGTTCAGGTCGGCCAGTTCCTGCTCGTCGAGCGGACGGTCCGGGCGGAAGTTGAGGCTCCACGCCCAGCAGGTGTGATCGTCGATCGGCACCCATACGTGGCCCGCGAGCGAGTGATCGCCGAACGGCGGGATCAGCGTGTACCACGGGAACAGCCACTGCGTGACGCGCCAGTAGTACGAATCCGGCTCGCCGTTGCGGCGGCCGAACAGCGTGAGGCCGAACGGCTGCTTCTCGATCTCGAAGATCACGTTGCCGTCCGCCTTGATGTAGTCGAGTGCCTTCGTGCCCTGGTGCATCGGGTCCTCGTCGACTTCGTAGCGGTGTACATACGACACGTGACTCGTGTCGATGCCGCCTTCCATCGCCTGCAGGTAGTTCGATTCCTGCAGCCGCTTCGAGACGAACACGTGGCTCTCCGGCAGATTGCACCACTCGAGATCCGGCGGCGCCGGCTGGCGGTCCTTCGGCCCCATGTATGCCCACACGATGCCCGCGCGTTCGATGCACGGATACGCGGTGATGCCCATGTGCTTGCACGCCTGCGGCGCGGACGGCACTTCCACGCAGTTGCCGTTGCGGTCGAATTTCAGACCGTGATACGAGCAGCGGATGCCGTTCTCTTCATTGCGGCCGAAGTACAGCGACACGCCGCGGTGCGAGCAGAACTCGTCGATCAGCGCCGGCTGGCCGTCGGAATCGCGAAAAGCGAGCAGCTTTTCGCCGAGGATCTGCACGCGCACCGGCGGGCAATCAGGCTCTGCGATTTCGCTGGCGAGGAGCACCGGCACCCAGTAGCGGCGCATCAGATCGCCCATCGCCGTGCCTGGGCCAGTGCGAACCAGAGTTTCCGACATGTTTTTGTCCATCATTCCTCCGAATCCTGTTGTCCGTTGTATGAGAATGTAGTCTCATTGTACGGACAGATTGATCGACGTCAAGTTCTTGCGGCTAGGGACTTTCACTACAATGTGCAATCGACGCGGACCGCCGCAGAAAGGAAATTTCAAATGGAAGAAAAAAAACCGCACGAAAATGTGCGGGCAGTCGAACGGGCGCTAGAAATTCTTCTGGCGTTCCGACCCGGGGACAAAGAATTGACCGTCGCGGAGCTGCTGACCCGCGTGGACCTGAGCCGACCGACGCTGTACCGCCTGCTGAATACGCTCGAACAGAACGGCTTTCTCGCCTCGTCGGGAGAGCCGCAACGCTTCAGGCTCGGCAGTTCGGTCGCGCAGCTCGCGCACGCGTGGATGGCGAACAATACGATCGCGCAGCTCGCGCAGCCGATGCTGCGTGAGCTTTGGGAAGCGACATCTGAGACGGTCGCGTTGTTCGTGCCGGAGGGGACGTACCGGATCTGCGTGGCCGAACTGGAAAGTCCGCAGCCGCTGAGTTTCCGGCGCGGGGTCGGCTATCGCGAGAAGCTCGTGCTCGGCGCGAGCGGCCGCACGATTCTTTCGCAGATGCCGCTGTCGCAGGACGATCTGCGGCGCTATCTGACCGATCCGGATCAGGACGTCGCGGCGCTAGCCGCCGATCTCGACGCGGTCCGCGCACGAGGCTTCGGTACCAGCCATCACGAGCTGATCGCCGGCGCAGTCGCGGTAGCCGCGCCGTTCTTCAACGGCGCGAACCAGGTGGCAGGTTCGGTGTGCATCTTCGGGCCGAGCGTGCGCGTAACCGATGAGCGCGTCGCGCAGTTCGCGGAGTTGCTCAAGCGCGAGGTGGGCAATCTGTCGCGTGCGCTTGGGCATCAAGGGGAAACTGGACGGCCGCCGGGTACGGCACGTCGGTGAAATCGGCCTCAAAGGCGCTGGCCAACGCCGGGAGCGTCGTCAGAAAGGTCGACGCTTTGCTCCGGCTCCCGCTGATTCAGGGCTGAAGCCGAAACCAGCCGGATGGCACGCAGTTCGACATTCACGAGGTTGGAGTGTGATGTGCCCGGAGGGCCGACGGGTTGCTGAACGTAACCGATAATCAGATGGGGCACATCTCCCGGATCGCAGTGTCCGGCGCAGCGCGCATAAAGGATGAGGCCGGCATGACACCGGCGGATAGAAGTTGGTGAGACGTTGGTGTCTCACGTGCGCATCAACCGAGGGTCAAATTCGGCCGTAGCAGTCGTCCAGGCGCACAATATCGTCCTCGCCGAGATAACTGCCCGATTGAACCTCGATGATTTCGAGCTGCACTTTGCCCGGATTCTCCAAACGATGCTGCACGCCGAGCGGAATGAAGGTCGATTGGTTTTCTGAAAGAAGAAACTGGTCCTCGCCCCGTGTCACGAGCGCGGTGCCGCGCACGACGATCCAGTGCTCGGCGCGATGGTGGTGCATCTGCAATGACAGGCGAGCGCCTGGCGCAACCACGATGCGCTTCACCTGAAACCGCTCGCCGCGCTCGATCGCATCGTAGAAGCCCCACGGACGGCGCACCTTCCGGTGCGTCTCGGCTTCAGGCGCGCGCTGCTCGCGAAAGCGCGCCACCAGCGTCTTGATGTCCTGCGCGTGTGAGCGGTCGGCGACGAGCACGGCGTCGTCCGTGTCGACGACGACTACGTTGGAGGTGCCAACGCATGCAACCAGCCGCCCGCCCTCGGCGCGCACATAGCTCGAGGTCGCGCCTTCGAAAACGACACGCCCGCTCGCGACGTTGCCGAGCCCGTCCTTCTCCATCGCTTCCCACACGGCATCCCAGGATCCAAGGTCCGACCATCCCGCCGCCAATGGCACGACCACGCCTTTGCAAGGCGAGCCGGCCGCGCCGATGTGCTCCATTACCGCATAGTCGATGGAATCCGCCGGCACACGGCCGAACTGAAACGGGCAAGGACGAATGAAGTTGTCGTCCGCCTTGCCTTCCGCGAACGCCGCGGTGCAGGCCGCGTGCATGTCGCCGTTGAGCTTGGCTAGCGCTTCGAGCCACACGCCCGCTCGTACGATGAAGATGCCGCTGTTCCACCAGTAGGTGCCTGCAGCGACGTACTGCGCGGCGAGTTCGGTCGTGGGCTTTTCGACGAAGCGGTCGATCAGATGTGCGCCGTTTTCGAGGGCGTCGCCGATTCGGATGTAGCCAAAGCCGGTATCCGGCCGTGTGGGCGCAACGCCGAGCGTCACGATCATGGAGCGTTCGGCATATTCAGCGGCAATTGCGATCGCACGATGCAGCGCCGGAATGTCTGAGATGGAATGGTCAGACGGCATCACCACCATGATCGCGTCGTCATCCTGATTAACGGCTGCGAGCGCCGCGAGCGTGAGCGCCGGCGCCGTATCGCGCCGCGCAGGCTCGACGATAATCTTCGCAGAGACGCCGCACGCCCGCACCTGCTCTTCTGTCTGGAACCGGTGTTCCTCCCCACACACGATAATCGGCTGAGTGTCGACGTCGAAGCCGCCGACGAAACCCGCCATCCGTGTGACGGTAGCCTGCAGCAATGAATCCCGTCCGACCACATCGATCAACTGCTTTGGAAACTGCTCACGCGACATCGGCCAGAGGCGCGTGCCCGATCCGCCTGCGAGAATGACCGGGACGATGCGCCGACAGGAGTGCCCGAGCGACGCTTCTGCGATCGCCGCTGCCATTGCGTCTTCAGAACTCACCGCGTCTTCCATCATCCACCCCTCTGGTCTTGCGTCGAACACGTACTTCCCGGCATCGCCAATTCGATTCATCGGTTATGGGTTCGCCGTGAAGCGCACTTTCTCCTGCTCTCCCACCTAGGGGCCCCGCTTGATGAAGAGAGAACGACCTCACGCGTCTGCAAGCATAGGAGCAGTTCCAGGGTCACTAGACGGGTTGACCGAATATGCCATGACGTTGGCTGAAGCGAGTTTCGCGGTACCGGGTGGTCTCACACGCACCACCTGATTGCTCTTCTTTGGTTCATCATGCACTTATCCAAAGTGTTGCCCGCAGCCCATAAAGGTACGGCACACGAGGCAAAGCTCAACGGGGTTCAGTCGATTTCCGTCTGGAGCTCCGGCTCTCCGAACCGGGAGTTCCCGCACGTCGACGACCCCGGGTCCGCCGCACTGGCCTTGCTCGACGCCGACGGTGCCGAAGGCGTGTTCAATATCGGATACGGACGGGGACACTGCAATCGCGGATCTTGCCCGTCTCGTCTATGACCTCACCGTACTCTAATTCATCCAGACTTCCTCTCCCCAACACACCGCACGGGTGCGATATCGTTCGAGCACCCGCGCTAGCGTCGACAAGCGGGCTGCGTCATCGTTGCTCGCAAGACGCCGCGTGCCGCGCTCGATCATCAACTGGCGCAATGCAGGCTGGTCGATCAGACTGAAAAGCGCCTCCGCCATGCTGTCGGGCCGAGCCAGATCGACCAGCAGTCCCGCGTCGCCGACTTGCTCGCGCAGCGCCTCGAGGTCCGGGTAAAGGACCGGTACGCCCAGACTGAACGCCTCGAGTGGCGGCAGATTGGTCGGGCCGAAATATGTGGGCATCACTAACGCGATCGACTCGCGATACAAGTAAGGCACGTCGCCGTCCGGAACGAAACCGAGAAAGAACACACGCTCGCCCAGACCGAGATCGGCAGCGACCGAACGCACGTATCTCATGTTGCCGAAATCGCTTCCTGTGAAGACCGCACCTACACGGATGCCATAGCGGGACTCCAGCGCGTGCAGTCCCTTCAACAGAAACACATGGTTCTTGTGCGACCAGAACTGCGCGGGATAGTAGACGTATTTCAGATCGCGCGGAATTTTGTACTTCGTCTTGACATCGACGAAGTGCTCCACGTACGCCTCCTCGGAAAGCACTGTCGCGCGGGCGGGCGAGAATGGCATCAAATGCACGCGTTCGCTGTCTACTCCATATCGCCTGACAACCTTCTCGCGGCCGGCCTGCGAATCGACGAAGATGCCGCAGGCCTTCTTCAAGGCAGATCCGTACAGAAATTCGCGACGCTCGAATTCGTGCTTGATCCGGACTTCGGGAAACTCGACGTCGTCGCGGTGGGACAGATCCCAAACGGTGAACAGGTAGTTGAATCGATCAATCGCCAGTGCGAGGTTGGACGGCGTTGTGAAGTACGCAATGTCCGCGCGCATCACCGAAAGCAAGCGGTCCACCGAAGCCATCTTGCCCGGTTTCCGCAGAAACGCGCGCGGGCCTCCACGGCTATATATTGAACCGAGTCTCGCCGCCAGTCCGCGCAAGCGGGGCACCGGGAAAAAAATAGGCTCAATGCCGCTGCGTCGCAGATCATCGATGGTGGATCGCCGCGTCGTCACAAACTCAACCGCGCAAAGTTCCGGCGGAAGACTCTTTAGCAGCAAGGCAGCATTCTTCGCCTGCTGATAACCCCCACCAGAGGTATGTTCATAGTCTATAAACGCGACCATGCGAATAGGCCGTTCCAAGGAACCGTTTGAATTCGTCACTCCTCGCTCCACGTTTCTTGGCCATCTATATAACGATTGCAGCGCTCGACAACGGTTTTCGCGCTCGGTTTGAATTTAGATTGCGCGAGCTTGCTGGTGCCGTTCGTGACTGATTAAGGCAGGTATTTGGCCGGTCCGACGGCTTCCCGATAAAAGCCCTTGTGCAAGGCTCATATGACGCTCATGCGGCCCTCGGACATCGAGCTTCCGAGGCGAACAGATGCGTGAAGATCCGTTTCTCCTCGAAAATATTTGAATCTGAATGCCGACCAACTGATTCGAAGGCCTCCTTGTCTCGCGGCGAAGCTTTCCCTCGCCAGCTCCTAAGCGGACATCTCCACAGGATCGGCCGTGGCGCCGCTTTTCTTTCGACAGCGGTATTCCGTCGCCGACATCGAGAATTGCCTCCTGAACACTTTCGAAAGCCGCTCGCCGTTCGTCAGTCCAACCCTGCGAGCGATCTTGTCTATCGGCAAGTCGCTTCTGGCCAACAGTTCACAACTGAGATCGAGGCGCGCTCGCAAAAGATATTGCGACGGTGTCACTCCCATCTCGCGCTTGAACAGACGCAGGAAGTTCCGCTCGCTCATCGCCACCGTACGAGCCGCGTCGCCTATTGAAACCGGGCGTCCGCAATTTCGCTCGAGCCAGCGCGCGGATTCCTGTGCCTTTTCCGCCTGCGTGTTCGTTCCCATGGTGCTCAGCATGGTCGTCAAATTCTGATCTTTGGAGACGGTGAAGTGATCGGCAACCGCTGTCGCGATGTCGTATCCGAGGTCCCGCTTCACGAGCGCAAGCGAGTTGATCAGCGCATCGCCGCCTTCGGTCGACGCCGCGACGTTAGACGTCTCCGGACTCCAGATGCCCGGATCGACCGAAGCCCAATCGCGGCGAGAAATGCCCGCTGCCGCCAGCAGCAAGTCGCCGTTGCCGAGAGGGTTGACGACGCCGGTCTGCGAACATGCTATGGTCAATAACCCAATGAGCACCTCGTCGGCGGCTGCACGCTTTGCGCCGGGTCCGCCCGCAATATACAGTGCGTCGAAGCCTTGGAACCGCTGGCCGCCCAGGCGCTCGGTCCAAACGCAAACGGATGACGAACAGGCTATCATCCCACCGCAGGCAGAGACTAGACGGACGCTGTAAGTTGCGTTTCTTCTCAGACTGCGAGACTGAATCTCGTTGGCGATATGAAGCACCTCGGCAAGGGTGCCCGCTTCCAGCAGCGAAAAACCGTCGTACAACAAAATTCCTATGAGCTTGACCGCGCGTTCTTTAAATCGGTGGAAAATACCGTTATCTCCTGCATCGCCTAAGCTAGTAGCGTGGGACATGCCGTTACCTCCATTTTGCTTCGGTTCTGGATCGCTGCTCTGGCTTGCGTTGGAACGCTGTGGAAAGCGTATGACCTCGTGAGCTTAGTGCCATATTCGATCCACCATTGCCGTGGTGTCCGCCAAAAGCATGTTTCTGGCCGAGAACGTCGCTCCCAGTATCAACAAGACCAAAACATCGTCTGATTTCTTTAGCGCTGAAAGTGAAAACCATAAAGCCGCTCATCAGGGTTTCCCGACCCACAGGACTTGCTGAGCGATAGACCGATCAGACGGCGAATGCTTCAGCAAGGAAACGACCGGTCAACACCTTGCTGAAAACAGTCATGCATGTAGTCTGAAAATCCCCGCTAGTTACCCTTTCTCATGAGCACCCTGAGCTTTGGCTTTGGCTTTGGTTGCCTTCGAATAAACAAGAGTGCGTTCGCGTCACGCGTGACTTCGCCACCGCCATACGACCAGACATGGAGTCGCTTCATGAGCTTCAGCACGAGATATTCGCAATACTATGATCTTTTCTATCATGACAAGAACTACAAGGCGGAAGCGTCGTTTGTCACCGGATTGCTCGGGCGGTACGGAATAGTTGGAGGTCACGTGATGGATCTAGGTTGCGGCACCGGACGCCACGCGGCGGAATTCGCAGCCGCGGGATTTTGTGTTTCTGGCGTTGACATGAGCGCCGGTATGCTTGCCCGAGCCGCTGCCAGGTGTACCACTTTGCCAGGCGCAGTAGCGAAGCGACTGACGTTTCAGCAAGGCGACGCGCGGATCGTCCGCACGAATGAACTCTACGACGCAGTCGTGTCGCTCTTTTATGTTGCGAGCTATCAAACGACCAACTCCGATTTCATGGCGATGTGTCACACCGCCGCGACGCACCTGCGGCCATCAGGACTGTTCGTGTTCGATTGCTGGTACGGTCCCGCGGTCCTCGCCGCTCCGCCCGACGTACGCATCAAACGCGCCTCCAGCGAAGAGACCGCGGCGATACGAATCGCCGAGCCCACGATGCGTCCTCATGACAATACTGTCGCGTTCAACTACACCGTCCTGCTAACGGATTTGAAAACGCAGTCGGTCGAGACCGTCCTCGAGACGCATGTGATGCGCTACATGTTCAAGCCCGAGATCGAACTGATGCTGGACCTCAGCGGATTCGAGGTCCTGGACAGTTTGAAGTGCATGGGCGGCGAGTTGAGCGCTACCGATCTCTCAGCGACATTCGTCGCGAGAAAACGGTGATGCTCGGAAACAGCCCGAGCGAGAAAACGTCGGAAAATACAACGAATGGCATGTCATAGCCAGCCTCGTCGATGAGTCGAGGCTGAACCGCCAGGCAGTCCTGCGCTGGCTAAGCGCATCGCGTCAAAGCGGCTCGCCGAAAGCCGCGTGCCACCACCTGCCACCCGGATCAAGTGTTTGTTCCGTTGCGTGACGGGCCATATTTGCTGCGGCGAGCAGTGGGTCAGCACCGCGCTGAACTTGACCTGCTGTTGCAGAAACTTCGCGAAAAGGCGGTGGCCAGCATGTCGCGCACCACGCCCACCGTGTAGTCCTGCTGTGCTTCGGTAAGCGCGAGACCACTCGGCAGATACAATCCCCTGCGACTCATGCGTTCGGCAATCGGGAAATTCTCTCCCTTGAACATCCCTTGCTTGAGAAAAACCGGCTGTTCGTGCATCGGCCAGAAGAACGGCCGCGCGCTGACACCTTCCTCCGCCAGCATGGACCGGAGCTCGTCGGCATCAAAGGGCAAGCTGTCGTCCAATACCATACCGAAGACCCAATAGATATTCTCGGCATATGGCAATGCCACCGGCGCCATCCCGATTCCCGGCACTCCCCGCAAAAGGCTTTCGTAGCGGCGGCCCAACTCGCGCTTTCGCGCGACGTGCGCATCTAGCTTCTCGAATTGCGCTAGCCCGACAGCCGCCTGGAGGTTGCTCATCCGATAATTCCAGCCAAGCTCTTCGTGGACGAATCGCCTCTCTGGCTTGAAACACAGGTTTCGCAAACTTCTCGCGCGCGTAGCCAGTTCGTCGTCGTCGCAGACGATCATGCCCCCCTCCCCCGTCGTGATGTGCTTGTTGGCGTAGAAGCTGAAGCACGATATATCGCCGAAACTGCCGCACTTCGCTTCGTTATAGGTTTGTCCGATTGCCTGCGCAGCATCTTCGATCACAACGAGGCCGTATTTCCTTGCGATATCCAGCAACGGAGCCATGTCCACCGGCAGACCGAAAGTGTGCACGGCCATGATCGCCCGTGTCCGGCTCGTGATAGCGCTTTCGATCTTCGTCACGTCCATGTTCCACGTATCCGGACTTGAGTCGACCAGTCTCAAGCGGGCACCGGTGCGAACAATGGCCGATGCGCACGATATGATCGTGTGCGTGGGGATGATAACTTCGTCGTCGGGACCGAGCCGCAGAGCCACCGCCGCCACGTCCAACGCAGCGCTGCCGTTCGCGACGGCAATCGCGTGTCTGCGGCCGACGTAACCCGCCATCGCACGTTCGAAACGCTCGACGAACGCCCCGTCCGAAGAAATCCACCCGCTTTCAATGCATTCGTTCAGATAGACGCGCTCCTTTCCGTCGAGCAGCGGTTCGTTGACCGGGATCATCGCGCGCCGTCCTTAACTTCAAGCTCGACGCCTGGGCCGTTACTCGCTTCACTGCATCGGCTCAGGTGTGCGGACGCGAAGCGCAATTTTTCCTGCTCTCCCATATAGGGCCCTTGTTTGACTTCGAAGAAAGACGCGTCCTCGAGCATCTCGAAGCCGTGACCACCCGACGCCAGCAAGATGACATCGCCCGCGTACAGTACACGGCTCGACAGGTAGTCCTTATCGGGCGTATAGAACTTCACCAGGACACGGCCACGCTTGACGAAGAGCACCTCTTGCGTCCATTCGATCTGCCGCACCAACTTGCAGTGAAGATGCGCGTCGATCACTTTTCCGGTGGGATGTTCCATGTACGCGAGTTGCTGAGGAAACTCCTTCGGCGTAAAGAAACTCACACCACTTCTCGAGAACGAATCCCGGATGATCATGGCGAGCGTTTCACCTTCGAACGAGACTACTTCGACATTCGAGTCATGAACGACCTCTGCGTTGCCCGTTATCGGTAGAGCTTCCATTTTTTTTCCTCGAAGAGAGCCGATAGTATCCCGACACACCGAACCTTCCGGGAGCAGGGCCGCTTACGACATAAATTGGCCCACGGAGATCCTTCATGCGTCCCCGAAGCATAGGATCGGTTCGACGGTCACACGGTCAGATGGCCGAATACGGAATGAAGTTGGCTGACCGGGGTATTACGTTGCAGCGTCACCTCGCGCATCTTTATATCCTCGGCAACGACCGCGCAGAGGTGCACATGGACCGCGCCAATATATTGGCACCGTCCGCCATGACCTTGAATGGTCCATATGCATTGCTAAGCTGATGAAACCGCACGTCGTAGCCCTTTGAATCAGGTGGCGGGGCAACTCACGTTCCGACCGACGTGTCTCTCTCGACTATTGGCCATTCACATGAACAGAAACTCTCGCATCTATGTCGCCGGACATAAGGGAATGGTCGGCTCGGCTCTCCTTCGGCGCCTTGCCAGTTCCGGATATGATCACGTGATCACGGCCTCGCGACAGTCGCTCGACTTGCTGGATCAGCGCGCCGTGATGGATTTTTTCGCTCGGGAGCATATAGACGTCGTCCTCCTGGCCGCAGCCAAGGTCGGCGGAATTCATGCCAATTCGACTCAGCCGGCTTCGTTTCTCTACGAGAACCTCGTCATCGAAACCAATGTGATTCATGCAGCATTCAAGAGTCACACGCAGAAGCTCGTCTTCTTCGGTTCATCGTGCATCTATCCAAAGCTTTGCCCTCAGCCCATAAAAGAGGATTACCTGCTCACGAGCGCTCTCGAACAAACCAACGAAGCCTATGCCATCTCAAAGATCGCGGGTCACAAGCTTTGTGAAGCGTATAACAAGCAATACGGAACGCGCTTCATATCGGTGATGCCCACGAATCTCTATGGCCCCAACGACAACTATGATCTTCAAGGCAGCCATGTGCTGGCCGCGCTCATCCGCAAGGCGCACGAGGCAAAGCTGAACGGACTCGAATCGCTCCCGGTATGGGGCTCCGGATTGCCGAGACGGGAATTCCTTCATGTAGACGATCTGGCGTCCGCGGTTCTCGTCCTGCTGAGCAACGACCTGGTCGAGGGCATGTTTAATGTTGGATATGGAAAGGACATAGCGATTGCCGACCTCGCACGACTGATCTGCGATGTCGTCGGTTTTTCTGGATCGCTGAGATTCGACTCGTCGAAGCCCGATGGGACGCCGCGAAAGTTGCTCGACGTATCGAAGCTCGCCGCTCTGGGTTGGGCGCCCACGATTACGCTCAGAGATGGCATCGCCTCAACCTACGCCGACTTCGAGAATGACGTGCAGCGTACCGGGCTCGCCAGCGCCTGACGAATTCACGCGGCGTGCGCGATCCTGCACCACGGATTGAAGTTCCGCCCCTGGTATCCAGGGCACCCGTCTGCCGACTGCGGTTCCTGTCCCTCAATGCCAGCAAATCATGTCACGTTCAAGGCCACGACAGGTCATTCCGGTTAGAGCGGCTTGATCAACGCATCGGCCTAGTCCGTTGAACCGGATGAATTGCACCGGATTCGCCGCGATGGATCGGAGTACTTCCATTTCAATGGGCGCGCCTGCTTGTTGTATTGACAGATATAACGCATGAGCTTTTTGTTGAGATCCTTGGTGCTGGTGAATACGCCACGCGCAATGTCGTCGCGCTGGATGCGTGCAAACCAGTTCTCGACCTGATTCAGCCATGACGAATACGTCGGGGTGTAATGTATCGACACTTTCGGATGGTCAACCAGAAATGTTTGAACGGCGTTGGTTTTGTGGCTGCTCACGTTGTCGCAGATCACGTGAATCTCCTTTCCGCACGGCTGTGCCCATACCACCTCCGTGAGGAACGCAACAAACTGGGCACTGGTATGGCGGGGCGCGGTTTTGCCCTGCACCTCACCGGTGGCAACATTCAATGCGGCGAACAGGCTCAGGGTGCCGTTGCGTTTGTATTCAAAGCCATGGCTCTCGGCGCGTCCAGGCGAGAGCGGCAACATCCGGTCCTTGCGATCCAGCGCCTGGATGGCTGTCTTCTCGTCCACGCAGAACACCACCGCATGCAACGGCGGATTGAGGTACAGCCCGATCACGTCGGCTGCCTTCGCCTCAAAGTCGGGATCGTTGGACACCATGTGGGTATCGAGACGATGTGGCCGAATGTCGTGCTTGCGCCAAATACGCTGCACCGTCACGAAGGCCATGCCCAACTGTGCCGCCAGTTTGCGGCTGCTCCAGTGTGTCGAGCCGTCGGCCGGCTTACGTCGCAGTGTGTAGTCGAGCACTCTCGCTTCAAGGACCGCCAGGTCAGGTCGCGGTGCCCGGCCTGGATGTCTGCCGTACAACCCAGCCAAACGCTCACAGGTGAAACGCATTTGCCACGTTGTAATGAAACGCGAATCGCAACGCAATTCCGCCATGATCGCCGCACGCGAGGCTCCTTCGTCGAGCAGCAAGATCAACCGCGCACGCCTCACCTGGCCAACGGCCATCGTGCGGCTGCGCTGCATCGACATCAGCTCTTCGCGCTCGGTTTCACTCAGATTCATTTTGCCCATGCACTATTAGCTCAGTGCAATTTCATTGGTTCAATGGACTAGTCCTTGATTCGACTGCTCAAAGCCCTGGATATCGACCTTTCTAGCGCGTCTCGAGTCAGAAGTTGGGCGGCTGCTTTCATTGCCCGCTCGATGCTCATGCGTTTGCGGCGATACGTCTGCTCTGCGTTTGCCAACGCATCAGCGATGGACCTTGCATCCGCGGAAACAAAGCATATGGCGTCGTGAATCTCCTTCATGCTCATCGGGGGAAGTTCGGTGGAAATGACCAATCTTCCCGACGCGACATATTCGACAACCTTGAAAGGAAAGACCCCATTACCCATTTTCTCTATCGAAACATGCGGGTTCACCAGCACGTCACAGTCGGAGATCAATTTGAACAAGACTCTTTCGTCCACCCGACCGTGGAAGTGCACCGGGTAATCTTCGGCGGACAGCCTGACGAACTCGCGTGCCAGCGGACCCGTTCCGCAGACGTGAAACATGAGGCGTCCGCCGGACTTCCGGATCAGGTCGAGAACCACGTCAGCACCCTTCTCGACGCTCAGCCCACCGAAATAGCCAACCATCGTTCTAGCATCTGCCGTTCGCGAGAATGGACGCCGCTGTCCACAAGCCTCAATGAGATCGTCCGACACCACGCCCGGACACAGCACCACGGGACAACCGCTGCGTTGATGTTCGCGTGTCGATAAGTGATCGTTAACCGCAAGACATAACGATGGAGCGGGTAACACGTATCGCCATGCGATGAAGTCGAGCAACGGCTTCGGATGCCAGCGGCGACGAGAAAGCAGCCAATCTTCGAACTGGAGGATCAGACGCGCACCGAACCGGTGCGTCAGCACGCGAGCGAGCATCGACTCGAACGCGTAAGCGTTATAGATCCATACGGCTTCGGGCTTGCCGACCTTCGCTATCTCATCGCTCAGCGCCGAGACTTCGAAGAGGTTCAGCAGCTTGCCGATGGACCTTACAGGGTAGCAGCGAAGCGAAATCTCCCGAATGCGTTGCGTGCCGATGACGGAATCCCGACATTTTCTACGTGACCATCCTGCCTCTACGTGGCCCGTATTGATCAAAAGAACATCCTCGGAAAGTTGCGATGCCAACGCCAGAAAAAACTCCACCTTGCGTGCGGCGCCCAGATTCACATTCGCCCCACGATTAGAGGCGCTGTAAGGCGCTATGAAAACAAGCATTTCTGCTGCTCCACGTCAGCGACTCCTGGTTCAGTGCCACGCAAGTCAACGCCACGTGATCGACGCGTGGACAAATACGCGCCGAGAGAGCACCCGTAGATGTCCCCAAAGCAGAGCATCAGCGTCGTCACCAGTGGATACTGCTCGAATAGGTTGATGTCCATGCAGGCTGCAATCGTGATCCCAACGAACACCACATATCGAACCGACTGACGCCTCGAATGACGCGGACGGATGCGCCAGAAAAACGCCGTCGCACCCGTCGCGAAAATTAGCATACCCACAATTCCGATTTGAAACTGCATCGTCACGAAGGCGTTATCGATGATCTGATTGAACCGGTATTGCTCAGGGTCGACGCCCGCACGCTGGAGGAGCATGACGGCTGTGTTCGTGCCTACGCCGAGGCCCCGCCCCAAAAAGAGTTCTCCCGGCGTTGCCTCTGACAACTGCTCCGCTATCTTCCCGAGGTTGGATAAACGACCGCCTTCGTCGAGTTGATCAGTCAGCACATCACCGCGGCCGACCGCTTCCACCATGTGAGAATAGCCAACGATTGCGAGGCAAATAGCGATCGGTAGCGCAGTCACCACCAGCAGCATCCGATCATTACGGCTCAGCCGTCCCGCAAGCGTTTCCCAAACTACTACGCCGACGATGGACGCGATACTGAGCATAGCGAATCGCGTTCCCGAAGAGACGGCAATCGCGACTGCGAGGCAGAGCAATATAAGCCGATAACACAGCCGGGCGCGGTCCAGAATGAGCACCATGCTTGCAAGCGAAATCGCATACATGCCTGCTAGCGCCGCGTTACTGAACAGGCCCGTGTACCGATCCTGCGTAAATAGAACTTGTTGTATTTGTCCGAGTTGTATCCATTGTCGCAGAACAACGTAAAAGTCCAATGCGGCAAGCGCGAGCAACGCGAGGACGAGGGCCGTTTGTCCCTGCTTCTCGGCCGGCAGCAAACTCGCGAACAAAAACAGGCCGAATGACGCATGAATCAGCAGAACCCAGCGCAATCCCGCAGGTAGGAAGAACAATGGCGTCCAACCTGCGATGAACGGCACGAGTCCCACCGATACGATGCAAAGAATCCACGTGAAGAACATCAGAATAAACGTACGCATTCCCCCCCGAAAGCGATTCAAACCGAGCGCAAGAGGCCACCCGACTCCGATCAAGGCGATGCTCGCGTCCTTCACGTACTTGACAGCACCTGCGTCATCCATGGCGGCCGAATTTAGGTTCCAGACGTTGATTGCTCCGGTGCCGAGCGCGCCAAGCGCCTGATCCGCGTATTGAGCCAAGCCTGCCGCGAAGACCGTAAAGACTGCGAGTGAAAATACGAAACGCGGCGACATTCCACACGCTCCTGAGTTACATGCCGACTCGGCCAAACTTCGTCCTTACTCGTGATGCTCCAACGCCCTGTAGCCAGCCAGCGTGATCAGCGCATCCCGCTTGGCGATCTGATAGTCGGACAACACCATTTCCCTCACAAGAGCGCCGAACGTCACGGTCGGTGCCCATCCCAGCTTCGCGTGGGCTTTCGACGGATCGCCGAGCAAGGTCTCGACCTCTGTCGGTCGAAAATAGCGAGGATCCACTCGCACGATGACCGTCCCGGGCGCGACCCGGCATTCCCGGCCGCTCACACTTTCGACGATCCCGACTTCATCGACTCCGCTTCCGTCAAACCGAAGCTTGATGCCGAGTTCGCACGCCGCCTGCTGAACGAATTCGCGCACGCTGTATTGCACGCCAGATGCAATGACAAAGTCTTCCGGCTCGTCCTGTTGCAACATGAGCCATTGCATCTGGACGTAATCGCGCGCGTGTCCCCAGTCGCGTTTCGCCGACAAATTGCCAAGGTAAAGGCAATTCTGCGAACCGATTGCAATACGTGCGAGGGCGCGCGTAATTTTGCGCGTAACGAACGTCTCGCCCCGAACGGGCGATTCATGATTGAACAGAATGCCGTTGCAAGCGTATATGCCATACGCCTCGCGATAGTTGACCGTGATCCAGTACGCGTACATCTTCGCTACCGCATACGGACTGCGCGGATAAAATGGCGTGTTCTCCCGTTGCGGCACTTCCTGCACGAGTCCGAACAACTCCGATGTCGACGCCTGATAGAACCGGGCGGTCTTCTCGAGGCCCAGAATTCGCACGGCTTCCAGCATGCGCAGCGCACCCAGGCCGTCCGCGTTCGCCGTGTACTCAGGCTCTTCAAACGAAACCGCAACGTGGCTTTGCGCGGCGAGGTTATAGATCTCATCCGGTTGCACCCGCTGAATAATTCGCAAGATGCTCGACGAGTCGGTCAGGTCACCATGGTGAAGATGAAAGCGGCGCTGCGATGCATGGTCATCCTCGTATAAATGGTCGATGCGATCCGTGTTGAAGAGCGAGGTGCGCCGCTTGACGCCATGCACTTCATATCCTTTGTCGAGCAGGAATTGAGCAAGATAAGAGCCATCCTGGCCTGTGATACCGGTGACCAGTGCAACCTTGTTCGACATGGTTCCTTCTCCTTGTTTTGATACTTCGCTGTGTGCGTGATACTTCTTGCGATTCGTTCAGGCTGTCCTGACATTGGACTCGCCGCCGCTTTTGCCGTACCCGTCCGACCTGCCGTAGCCTGAACCGTATCGCGCCTTGTCGAGCGGAACATCGGTAAAGAGAGTTCCTGCCACGTTCACGCCACTACTGCGCAACCGGTTGAGCGCCTCATACAGTTCGTCCACCGGATGCCGACCGTGCCGAACGACCAGCAGCGTTGTACCGGCCTGCCGGCCGATCAGCGTTGCATCGGTGACAGCAAGCACAGGCGGCGTATCGACGACGACAGCGTCATACCGCCGCGATGCAACATCGAGTATCTCGCTCAGTCTCCGGGTCGTGAGCAAGTCCGCGGCGTTTGGCGTCTCGCCCCCGCGCGGGATCAGGTCGACGCAATTCATGACATCGCGCACGACCACGTCGTCAAACGCCGCACCTTTTAGCAACTCGGTCAAGCCGGGGCCGCCAGCCGGGTTGAAGGATCTGTGTATGTCGCCCATGCGCATGTCGGCATCGATCAGGAGCACCTTTTTCCCGCCCGTCGCCAACACGATTGCAAGATTGGCCGCGACAAACGACTTTCCTACCCCGGGACGGGAACTTGTGATCATCACGACATTGTTCCTGACTTCCGATCCGATCGATTGCAACGCTGTTCGCAAGCTTCGCACGCCTTCGACCGCGACATCCCCCGGCCATACCGCAGCAAGCACATGTATGCCCGGAGCCTTGCGGCGCATTGCCTCCTGCAAACGAATTTGCCGTTCGCTGTGCGGCACGACAGCGCAAACGGGTATTCCAAGGGCTGCCTCGATCTCGGCGCTTCGCTCGATTCCACCAGACACCGCCTTGCGAAGGAACGCGGTGACGATTCCCAGTACAAGCCCAAGCACGGCAGACAACGACAATAGTACCTGCCAGTTAGGCTTGCTCGACTTCTCGGCGGGCACCGCGAGATCGACAATGCGCACGTTGCCTACGTTGCCCGCCTTGACGACACGAAGCTGTTGCGCACTGTTCAGGAGATTCGTATAGAGGTCTGTGTCGACCTGAACGTTGCGCATCAGACGCACTGCGTTTTGCTCCTTATCCGGCAAACTGGCAACACGCTGGCTCAGCGCTTCGCGGTCTTGTTGCAATCGGGCGATCTTCGAGTCCACCGCCGTAAGTAGCGGGTAACCCTCCTTGTAATGCTGCGAGATGTCGTCGCGCTGCTGCAAGAGTCCGCGCAAGGCGGTATCGAGATCGACAACCTGTTGCAGCAACAACCGGCTTTCCACACTCAGATCGACGGTTCCATTGCTATTACGAAAGGCGTTGTACTTATCCTCGGCTTGCTGTAATTCGTCCCGCAGCTTCGGCAATTGACCCTCGAGGAAGAGAAGCGAGTGTTCGGCCTCGGACGTACGCCTTGCAAGATCCTGAGCGAGATACTGCTGAGCAACCGCATTGACGATGTCCGCAGTGCGCGCCGGGTCGGGTCCCTCCAGGGCAACACCGATCATGCCGGTTTGCGACTTTCTTTCTGAAATGACCAAAGCATCTTTCAGCGCGAGAATCGTGGCCTCTACCGAACTTGACTTCAGTGTAAATTCACCGCCGGGAGAAGCGGATAACTTATTGACGAGAAGATGCACCTTGCCGTCGCCGAAAGGCACTACCAGCTCGTGGCCGACTTCTCCTGTTCCGAGCGTTTTGCCGTCAGGTGCAATCAACTTGAAGTACGGGGCCTGTCTCGCCTTTACGATGAATTCGTGGCCGATTGCAGCATGAGGAACATCGAATTTCAATACTTCGATCGACTCGTCGCTCCAGGCGAACTGCCGCAGTCCAAACAGGGGTTTCATGCTGGCGGATCCGCTGCGGAGTCGCGCGATCCAACGGCCAATAAGTGGGAAGTACCGAGGTTGCGCCGTAGTTTGGAGATTCAGTTGCTGCACCGCCTCGCCGACCACCATGCGTGAGCGAATGAGTTCCATCTCGGCGTCTGCACTGGCTTTCACCCTCGAATCGAATATCGAGGCGAGCCGGCCCAACGCTTCGGCTTCGGGAGAGCTGGACGCGGGTGTGCCAATCTGTATGAGCGCATCGGCCCGGTACAAGGTCGGATGCATCAGGCCGTACAACGATCCCAGCGCGAGAACGCCGAGCGCAATCATGCCGATTAGACGCCAGCTCTCGCCGATTGTGCGAAGGTAATCCGAGATGGAGATCTCGTCGCCCTGCAGCGGATCATCGCGCGTGATCTGTTTCCTTGAGGCCATGGTTTCTCGGGTGGAGTGCTTTGCGCCCGCCAGCGGGATAACGCCAGGGGCAACCAGTTACGGGAGCGACGACGCGACGCATTGACCGTGCGTCCATTTAGACAGGTACTCTGCTACTACTTCAATGACTGAAATTCGAGAATGCGGAACATTCGCCGCCGCAGTCTATTTTAGATAAGCCTGCTGCTTGCGCCGTGTCGAGACCGAAATTGCCAAGATGTTGTCGGGCATGATAGGACGGTCGTTTAGAATGAAACGATCCACTGGCCAGTAGCGTGACCCTTGGTGTCGTGGGTTGGAAATTCGTTTCATTAATCGGTTTTGCTGCCAGCGGTGACGAAGTGCTGCTTGAAGAGGCGTTCAGATGCGGGGTCGGTCTAAGTCTCGAACGGTCGGTTGCCGATCATCACGACGTGGTGTGCGCCATGGACAGTAGCTCGTAGTTCCAGCGTGTTCCGCGGACTTACAGCAAAACGCAGGACATCGCTTCCCGACACGAGCGTTCCAACCGGAGCGCTCGTACTATTACGCGAAAGCTGCAGCAGATAGAGACCGGACGACGCGCTCTCTACGCGGTTCGCATCGCGTGACACCAGCACCATGACTGCATGCCCTTCTTCGTCCTTCGGGCAGGAAATCTCAGTGTCGAAACTGCCGCCATCGAAATGCATGGTGTAGAGGCCCAATCCACCGATCCGATGCCTGGCATCCTCCAATGCGCGAAGCGCTCCACTGCGTATCGTCACATCGTCGGTGAAAGTGGTGGCAGGCAGGGTGTAGCGAGGCTGCGGTTCTTTGAAAACACAGTCCGATGACTGGACGGATCCGACAGGGCCGTCAGATCGAACGACCGAAACGCCGAAAGACTGCTGGATGTTGACACCGGAAACGCAGGAGGAGACGTCGAGTTCTCCGATGAACCCCGGGACGAGGACGCCATGACCAAGGTAAGGATCGTCCCATCCGGCGCCAACGGCACCGGTTCGCTTGCGATGGTCGCGATAGCCGACGCGTTCCATATAAACGCCGTTGAAGACAGCCGATTGGCATGCATCAACCAGCACCGCTGGACGCGGCGAGTAAGCGTGCGTTATTTGCATGAAGACATTGCTATTCGACGGGCGCGCATAGCGCGCCATGACGCGTATGCAGAATCCGCAAATGCCCCGATAGGGATACGCCCTGGCCGGTGACGCGGCATTAGTCGGCGCGCTGAGTCTGCGCTCGCTGTTGATTGATTTGAAGAACGTGGCATCGAACCATTGATCGATCTTGCGCTCATCTTCGCCATAGACGCGGTCATAGATGTTACGTACGTTGATGATGGTGCACTTGTCCGCGAAGCCGCCTCGTTCGTTGTAGTCGTCGTTGCGATCGACCCATTGCCCTCCGACAAGAACAGGGACGCCCGTGCGCAGCGCCTCGATATTGCTGAACGTGCACTGTTCCAGCACAGCCGCATAGATACCCACCCCGCAGCCGATAAAGTGAAGTCTGTCAAAGATGCAGCCTGCGAGCGTCGCGGACAGGGCGCCAAAAGCCATGAAACAATCCACGCATGTCAGATTCTCGAGCCCTGCATCCATCGCCGTGTCGAATTGATCGAGCAAGCCGAAAGTGACTGGCTGCGACGCGTCCGCCATGCCGTAGCGATAGTTGCCCTTCACCACGGCGTTATGTCCATATAGTTTGACCCCCGGCCATACGCCTACGCAATAGGGCTGTCGCATGGCAGGCTCAGACGGGAGTCTCCTGCCTTTTCCCTGCTTAACCGTGCCATCGTCGTGACAAGGGATGGCCAGCGTTCCGCGCGCGGCTGCAAGGTAGAACGTGCCGTTATCAAGCACAACGCACTGAGTCCGGCCCGTCGATGCATAGAGCGATCCTGCGAATGCGACGGCGCGATTGATCGCGTCACCGTCATCCGTCGTGCCGTCACCGCGTGCACCGAACCATCGGGCATGGATGTCGCCCTCGAATACGCGCTTCCAACGCTTTCCGCTCTTCGAAACCAGCACTGTGCCACCATTGTCCCGGCTCAAGACGTCGGTAGGATCGAGCCAATAATATGCAGCATCCAAATCGCGTTCGCCCGCAGCGTGCTGGAAAACGAGCAGTCTCGTAAGCGATCCGCCGTAGTCACGCAAGCTGGCGTAGCCCTGAATCGGACCTTGCGCAAGCACAAATTCAGCGAGGTGTCGGATTTCGGTGTATGCGAGCGAAGACCTGGTGACTATCACCCTGTCGTCGGGCGACAAGTCGCTCACGGGCTGCATCGAGGTCGAACCGCTCTGCGTGTGCGACGGCTGCAGTCCCGATGCCTGCCGCTGCGCCGCTTGTGCAGATGCGCCAGACAGGCCGAAGCAGGCGGCCATGATTCTCCTCAAGGCTCCACGTCTGTTTTTGAGCGCGTCTCCCGCCAACCGCAACTTTTCCTGGAAGTCGGCCATACGTTCAGAAGGAGGGTGTGAGAGTCACGAAAGCGGACCGAGCGACGCGTGCGCAAGAATCTGCTTCCTGCAGAGGCCGATATAGACGCCATAGTCGGCGATGATGCTCGCAATGATGGACGACCAGACCACCCATTCCACTGTGCCGAACTTCAAGAGCAGACATACCTTGAGCGGAATGGATACCGCGCTAAAGATCAGCACGGCAAGCAACTGGGGGCGTAATTCGCTCATTCCATTCAGAAAGATGGTGAAAGCGTTTCCCATTGCTTCGACCACCGCCAGCATCCCCGCCGCGCACAGCAATGGGAAAGGTACAGCCAGGTGATTGCCCGTCCAAACCTTCAGAAGCCAGGGGGAAGCTGCCAGAATCAGCGCGCTTGTCAGCACCGCGATGCCGCCCGTGACGCCCATGGACACCTTCAGCGTGTGCCTGATGAACATCTTCTCACCGCGCGAGTGTGCGTCGGCATAGAGACCCCAGAGCGGCCCCGACAGCATGGCCATCCCGACTGTGATCGCCTGGAACAACCGCTGCGCAACGGCCAGTCTCGCCACTTCCTTCGCGCCGAGAATGTTTGAAACGATCAGGGGATCGCATGCGCTGCCGCATATCATGCCAAGTTGAAGAATAAGGAACATGCCGCTCGTCCGCAGTAGCAGCCTCGAGTCTTGCCACCCCGTTTCCAGCCATATGCCGCGATGAACGCGAAAAATCCGCTCCCGGCGAAGACGCCAAACGAGAATCAACGTCGTGCCGACCTGCATGCCATAGGTAGAAAGCACGAGATACGGCAACGGTGCGCGATAGCGGTTGCAGAGATAAAGAAGCGGTAGCGAGAAAAAGTATCCGATCGCAGCAGCGATATGTGGCTCCCATGCTCGCTGAAGACCATAAAAAACCTTTCTCACGCCGCTTAGTGGGATGTTCACGCAAAACAGCGTGACGAAAACCACGGTTGACTCCACCGCTTCTCTTGTGACGTCTGCCGATTCGATCTTGAGCAGCCTTTGGAAGTCCAGCAACCTCACGGCACCAACGAGCACAGCCCCAGCGGCTGCGCCGATCACCACGAGCAGCAGTACGCCGCGAGTCGCAATCGTTTGCAGTTTCTCTTGATCACCGCTCGTTTTCGCGTCCGCAACCAGGTTGACGAGGCCATTCGCCACGCCAAGGTCAAGCACCGACAACATCACTGCGAGGCTTGATATTGTCATCCAGATGCCAAAGCGCTCTTGCCCGAGATACGGAAGCGTCAAAGAGACCGAGAGCAGCACTACCGCAAAGCCCATCGCGGCACTCACCGCATTGCATGCAGCGGAACGCGCGGCGCGCACATAGCGATCCCTGTCGCGCCCTTCCGAGGCTCCGATACCAAACGGCAAGCGACGAAAACAGAGCCGCAGGATGGAGACCGGTGCGCGCACGAAAAAATTATCTGCAAGCGGCATTGGAGCGTGTGATCCTCTGACGCTGCTCTTCCGCGAATGAGATGTCCCGGAAGGGGCAGCAACGGTTGAGCGTAAAATCGCGCTGACGAACTCAACTTCCTGCGACAGCCATCCTGCACGCGTGTGTTAAAGCAGAAATGCTTACGCGACCTGCTTGCTCATCAACGCGATATAGTTCTGCGCGACTCTGGAGATATGAAACCGATTGTTGAAACACCGCTTTGCCGAACATTGCATCGCAACCTTCTCGTCGTCCGGCAGCATTGCCCATTGCGTCAGAAGGCGGGTGATACCCTCTCGCGTGTCGTCGTCCACGAACCCGGCTCCATCGGCAATGACCTCCTGCCAGATTCCGACCTTGTCGGTCAAGAGCACCGGCACGCCGCACGCTAGTGCTTCGGCCACCACCACGCCGAAGTTTTCCTGATGCGAGGGCAAAACCATGACGTCGGCAGCGCGCAGCAGGGACCACTTGTGCGCCCCCGTTACCATGCCAGGCCAGCTGACACGATCCGCGATGCCGAGCCGCACGGCCTCGCGACGCAATCTCGCCCCGAGTCCATGATCATCGGGGCCTGCGACGACGAGGCGATAGTCGGTGCTCAAGTTCTGGAGATCGCGAAACGACTGGATTAGCAAGTCGCAGCCCTTCTTCTCGTGAATTCGCCCGAGAAAGAGGATAATCTTGCCCGGCGTCGCTAGCGAATGCCGCTGCGCAACGTCCAAGTTTTCCGTCGAAGGTGGCGGTGCCGTGCCAATCATCATCATCAGCTCCTTCGCCCTGTACAGCGGAAACGCCAGGCGCGCCAGTTCGCGCTCACTGTCGGTGGTGAAGAGAACCCCCTTCGCATTGCTGATGACATGACGCTCCACAAATATCCAATAGACTAGCTTCTTGGCATGTTTCAACGGGCGGCCGATGTTGAACCATGGATCGAGCATGCCGTGCGGCATCACGAAATATGGGATCTTTTTCGGAAGAAGCGAAAGAACGGCCGCCGCGCTGTGGAACTGCCATATGCCGTCTACGATAATTGCATCGTACTTGTTCGCATGCTGTGTCAGCCACCCAACAAGCCTGAAGTTGAGCGCGTATTTGCCAGCGTGGTGGCCTAGCCTGACAACCAGATCGAAAGCATTGTCGTCCGATTTGTCAGCATCAATAGATGAGTCAAGACAGACAATGTCGGTAGTGTGTCCGGAAAGCCGGAGCTCCGTCGCGAGCCGTTTGAGCGCCTCAGCAGGACCACCATATCTTCGCTCGATTGACGAGATAATGTGAAGGGTTCTCAAGGCGGGATCTCCGGCTCAAACTGACATTCATCATAACGCGCATGCGCGGTTCAACTCTTCAATTCTTCGCTTAACGTAGGGCGATCGACTTGCGTTCTCGCCGCCCTCATCTTCTCCCTGACTTTCAGAACGATGAAGTACTCATAGACCGACTGCAGCGTCGCATACACCAAGCCCGGGTGTCCGTCGAGGAAGCCTCGACGAACCAAGTAAAGTAGAACGAACTTGATCACCGGGCGGCATGGAAGTTGGTAGAACAGGCGCTTTTGATGATAGCGGCGAGTCTGGAAATCGGCCGCAAACAGCGCCTTGGAAAGGCTGAACTTGTTGCCGTTCGCCTTATTGCGAAGGAACTGATCTGCTTCCAGCGAACTGTAGGCGTTATGCCGTGAAAGCCAGTGCGATAGCCCCTTGCTGAAAGGGAAGTGATCGAGATAGCCGTCGAGCCGGCCAGTCTTGCCATCCACCACGGTGACGGGATTGACGAGCCGTTCATAGTGGATATGCTGGGGCCTGAAAAGCCGAACGAAGTACGGTGAAGCCTGCACGTGCCTGAGCCATCTGTCATCGAAGAAATCGCGGCGTCTAATCTGAAACGCCACCGCATCGCCGGCGTTCGAGACCGCCGTTTCAATCTCCGGTACGAGCAATGGGGGAACGCGCTCGTCGGCATCCAGATACAGCACCCATTCGTGCTTGAATGGGATGTTTTTCAATCCCCAGTTCTGGTGAGTGGACCAGTCGTCGAATGGTCTGGAGATCACGTTCGCGCATACCGAGCGAGCGTACGCGACGGTCCCGTCTGTGCTGAGCGAATCAAATACGTGGATGTCGTCGGACCACCCGATGACGGTCTCAAGACAACCAGGCAAATCCTGTTCTTCATTCTTCGTCAGCACTAGTACAGACACTTTGCTCATTGGGCTCTCCATGCTTGACTCTAAGAGAAATCTTCCGTGCTGGCATGCCGGCATACACAGTCCACTCATCCAGCAGACTCCGCGTTACCACTGATCGCGCGCCTACAACCGCTCCCGGCGCGATATGAATGCCAGGGCAAACGAAGACTTCAGAGCACACCCACGCGTCCGATCCGACAATAATCGGCTTTGCCGTTAGCTGAAACGTCGGATGGTTGTAGTCGTGACTTCCTGTACAGAGCTGCGCGCCCTGCGATATCGTGCAACGCTCACCTAACGTGATGCGTTCGATGGAATACAAGTTCACTCCATTGGCAACGCCTGTAAAGTCGCCGATCGAAAGATTCCATGGCGCCCAGATGCGCACACGCGGATAGACGTGAACACCTGCGCCTATAGTGGCCCCGAATAGTCGCAGAATCCAGCGACGCCACGCATGAAAGACACGCGGCGTCGGCGCGAAGAAGACGATATAGATGACGCCCCAAAGAACCCTCAGAAATCTGTTCGACAACGAAAATGAAGGTCCCTGTCTCGAATTCACGCCTTTCAGGATTATGCTCGGACGAACGCCTTCCCGGTTGATTGCATCTTTAGGCATAGACTCCTCTCTCAACGGACCATCGTAGCGTCCACACGGCTCAATACCCGCGGTTGGCGGAAAGCATCAAGCTTTTGGCGGGGTGCTGCCGGCAGCGTGCTGATTGACACATCGCATCCCCAGCAGCAGGAGCATCATAGTCGGATTCGCCCCACCTCCCGTCGGCAAGACTGATGTGGCAAGCAGCTGGACATTCGCGACACCGAAGAGGTTGAGGTTTTTGTCCACCACGCCATCGGCGGGGCAAGCACCCATGCGAGTCGAACCTGTGGGATGGAAAATGCCTTCTGCGTTATCGATGTTGGCCCAGATTTGCTGTGGCTCGATCGATTTCCATACGCCAAGCGAGGCGAATTTGCTCGTTCTCCAAGTTCTTTTAAATAGTTCCGATGTCTCGATTACGTTTTCTTTGTCTTCCGCGGACAACCTCCAGTTGATCTCAGCGAGTGGCAAGCCGAAGCGGTCGCAGCACGTATCGCTGAGAGTGATACGATTGTTGGGAGATGGAAGCTGCTCAACCACCGCATGGACAATCAGGCGCGAGTGGGCGGGAAACAGTAGACGTTTGTTCACGAGCCTCCACCACATGGCGCGCGCAAGCCAGGGGGTATTCGCAATCAAATCGAACATTACTCGTGGCGGCGGTGACTTACGACGCTGTACATTCCGGAATATCTCCCGTAGCACATCAAAGCCACCGGGTTTCTCAACCTCGAACCCGATGTGGCAGAAACCTGGCGGCAGATGCCGCCGCGCCTCCGCTTGTGGCGCTAGCTCGAAACGAATATTGCGCATTGAACCGGCGGCGCCGAATCGAAAGCCGACGATCTTATTTAGCAAAGCGCTTTCGGAGGCGACGATTTCCGCTACTTCTGCGGAAATATGATCCGTGAAGTTATGACCGAGCGCAGACGTAAGGGCGGAGACGGCTCCATTGTTCTGACGGTCGATTAGCAATGCCAGACGGGTTGTTTCGATTGCGCCAGCGGCGACGATGAGCTTCCTCCCCGAAATAGCTAGCCTGTCACCATTTGGCGATACCGCTTCCAGTCGGACGCCTTCAGTCTGAGTTTTGATGTTGACGACATGGGCATTCAACCAGACCTGAAGGTTGGCTGCCGCAGCGACGTCAGCGTCCAACAACGCCGCTACATTGCGCTTCCGGAATTCTGGCCACTTGGCGAGACGATTGACATGGGTCCCACCGAGTTCGAACGGAAAGGAGACGTCGGAATACGGGCCCGGCTCCAGGGAGAATAGCCGCTCGACGTCACCGATGAAAGGGGTTAGTTCATCGAGTGAGATCGGCCAGTGGGCATTGCAGAGATCAGAGTTTTGGAAGGGAATGAGGGCACCGCCCCATCGCATCGAGGTACCGCCCAGGCATCGGAAGCGTCCGTGCGAGGCGCCCTTGTAGAACATCCCCTGCTGGACGACTTCATTGAGCGGATGCGTGTCCTCTTCCTGGCGCAATCCGCCGGTTTCCAGGCAGATGACGGTTGCGCCTGTCTTCCGCGCCAGTAGTACGCTGATCGGTAGGCCGACGGTTCCCGCGCCGATGACTATGAAATCGGCTGCCCGCGAAATCGCGCCCTGCCCGCCCAGGTCATTGAGCATCGGCCGTTTCCTCCACGAGCCGGGCATATTGCTGCAGCCTGGCCAACTGCTTCGTGCTCACGATGATTGCGCCATTGGTATTGCGAAGTAGTGCCCGACGCAGAACCTCTGTCACGGACAGCGGCGCCCCCTCCTTGCGGGACGCGGAGACATAACCATAAGTGATCTGGAAGGGCTTGCGGTAGCAGGTCAGTACGTCAGCCTCGCGACCGGTGAGACTGTCGTGGACCTGAATGAAACGGGTCAGTTCGGAGCCGGCAGCGAGGAACGGTTCGACCTTATCCGTAGTTAGCGCGAGGCCGAAAGTACGGACCGTTCCGTCGCGTAGGAGACTCTCGAGCCATTTTAACCATTCATCAGTATTGAGCAGGGAAAGTTCAGGCTCGTGCAGCGCGTAGATGTCGATAGAGTCACGCTTCAGACGACGCAAACTGCCCTCGAGTGTTCTCTTCGCTCGGGCGACTGAGAAATCCACCGTTGGACCCGAGATGGTCTTTATAAAGCGCCCTGTCGCCTTGCGAACAAAAACAGCGGCCCCGCTTTGCTCCTCGCCGCCGGGCGAATAGATACCGACTTTGGTGGTGACAGTGACCTCCGGTCGTGCTTTGAGAACGTGGCCAAGATCGCGCTCGGCCAAGCCAAAGCCATAGTAGGGGGCCGTGTCGAAATGGGTGAACCCGGCGTCCACCGCAGAGAATAATAGTCGTCGCCTTGCTTTTTCGGAGCCACTGTTGAAAAGACTGGCGGTGCCGAATATGAATCTCGAAAGTACGATGGGAGTCCCGGTCAACTGAACGCTTTGCACGATTAGCTCCCGCTAAATGCTCGTCAAGCCCGCGCCTTGAATTGAATGACGAGAATGTTCTACCCACGATCAGCGTTACCGCGGCGATAAGACGTCAGTTCCTTAGTAAGGTCTGTGCGTAGTCCGCCAGATTAACCGTGTCAGTATCCATGGCATGGTTGTACGAGCTCTCCGTCAAATCCGCTGTATACCGAGCACTGGATGGGTTAGCACAGCGTGTTCACGCGATCGCATGTAGCGAACTTGAATCTTGTCGACGTAAAAGGAATATAAGCGCCGCGCCCTGATGCCCCCGGTCAAGACGGAAATCGGCAAGAAGTTGTCGGCTTTCGCCCACCGCGAGTGGCAAGAGACCGGCACCAGGCCTCCTGCGCCCACACGACTTGCGATCATATGTCCTCGTTGGCGAAGCCCATCTAGGCGAGGCACGACAAGCATTTGTCCGACCGGGCAATTTGATATCTGCGATCTTCGAATCAAAAGGCGAACGCGCAGCTTTGACACAACGCGAATACGAATGCGACTGCGAGCAAGCCACGGAACGATAGCCTCCATCAGAGTCCGAACGCATGGGTCGTACGTTCCCGTGCCCAACGCAGACTTGATCTTCTTTTTCCCAAGATGTGGATTACTCAATGAAAGTGCTGATAATCTCGCTCAACTATGCCCCAGAGGTGACAGGGGTGGGAAAGTACTCCGCGGAGCTTGCGGAGTGGCTCGCATTACAGGGACACACGATACGCGTGATAACCGCGTCTCCATACTATCCTGAGTGGCGCATCAAGGCTGGCTATAACGCGTTGACGTACTCGACTGAGCAAATCAACAACGTTTCCGTCATACGCGTTCCCTTCTGGTGCCCCAAGCGCCCGTCGGGTCTGAAGCGCGTGCTACATCTGATGAGCTTCGCGGTCTTCGCGAGTCCGGCCGCTCTGTGGCAGATCGCGTGGCGTCCGCACGCCGTGTGGCTCGTAGAGCCACCTTTGTTCGCGTCTCCCGTCGCGTTGTTCGCCGCCCGCGTCGCCAGCGCCTCATGTTGGCTTCATGTACAGGACTACGAAGTCGACGCAGCGTTTCGACTGGGCATACTGAAAGGCCATGTCGCAAGAAAGCTGGCTTTGCGCGTGGAAAGATGGTTGATGTCACGCGCCGACGTCGTCTCGACACCCTCCGCAGCGATGACACGGCTCGCCGTGCAGAAGGGGGTCTCCTCGGAAAAAGCTTTCACCTTTCCCAACTGGGTCGATACTCAACACGCGCATCCAAACAGCACGGACAACCCCTATCGCGCGCAGCTCACCATCGGCCACGGAGCGCTGGTCGTCCTCTACTCAGGCAATCTCGGACTGAAGCAAGGTCTGGAAATCATTGTCGACGCTGCAAAGCTTCTCACGTGGCGCGCGGACATCATGTTCCTGATCTGTGGCGCTGGACCAGCAAAAGATGTCCTGCTCGAAAAGGCCCGTGACGTACCGAACGTCAAGTTTCTCGGGCTGCAACCTAAAGAGCGGTTCAATGAATTGCTATCGGCTGCGGACATACACGTCCTTCCACAGCTTGCGGGCGCCGCGGATCTCGTCATGCCTTCGAAGCTTGGCCCAATGCTGTCGAGCAGCCGACCGGTAATTGCGACTGCGAATGAAGGTACCGAGTTATGGAGCGTCATCAACTCGGTCGGCGTCGCAGTCGAGCCCGGCTCTTTCACGGCATTGTCACACGCCATCCTTCGTCTCGCCGACGACCCGTCGCTTCGTGAGCGCCTTGGCACCCTCGGACGGCAATACGCCGCATCCAATTTCTCGAAAGAAACGATTCTCCTCCAGTTTGAGGCACGGCTTCGCAGCTCAGTTCTCGGCAAACGAGACCTCGGAGACCGCGCGACGACGTAGGCCCACTTAACAGTCTTCGGATCCGGTGCTAGCGCAAATGAGCGAGATCCAGCTTGCTTCGTGGACCTCACAAGGTATCCTAAGGAGGCAGGGATGAATTCAGAATGGCTTAGTGCTGACCTTCCCGTAGACTGGACGGATGAGGAGTCGGAGTTCTTTATGCGTGCAGTGGAGGCGATCGCACTGGCCTACAAAGAACAGACCATCACGCTTGAAGAGGCCGGAGACCGGATTTGTATCGTTGCGGTCACGAGACTCGGTGAAGCCATGGGCATGGATGATTCAATCGGATGTATTAGCCGGGACTAGATCTGAAGCAGCCGGGACTAGATCTGAAGCGGCTTCGCCTTGCAGCGCTTTTCGTCCACCAAGACGTCAACACCAGGACTTTTGCAGACCTTCCCTACTAACTCACCAAGGTATGCGGCCAGTTTAACGCGCCGTAGTTTCATTAAGTCAAAACTTAGCCCTGTCCGGCCGATAAAGGTTGAAAGTAATTGGTGCGATTTTTTTTCACGCGGTAAGTTATGGCGTGTAACGATATTTACGTGGCACAACTGCTTATTATCTCGCCAGTTTATTTTCAAAGTCTACTATATGAAGAATGCGCTTGAACCAGGAATACCGATATATGGGAACCTCGCTGGTTCTCATTGCTTGTTATTACTATTTTCTTTCTGATTACCGGGGTTACTGCCCATATTGCAGTGACGCCTCCGCTATTTTGAAGCGGACACCTTGCATCTCGACATTGAGGCAAGGCCGCTGCATTTTCCGCTGGCAGTCGTTTTTATCGCGCGCCGCGACCTGGATGCCGGGCTTGCATCACCGCCCTTCGGCAACGTATTTTTCTCGCCTGAAACCTTGTCGACTAAAAACGGCAAGGATAAATCTGAAAACGAGAGAATCGAAGTCCGACACCACATGGAAATCCTGGCTTTTTTCCGTGTGACGAATAGAAACCTGCCGAACTGGAGGCCGCATGACGCCAATCTTATCTGACGCGCTAGCACCGCTTGATTGTCCGAGACAGGACATTCGGTCTGTTCAGTGTTCGACAATCGTGAAGCACGTGGCGATTATTTTGTATGACGGATTTTCGTTGCTGGACGCCGGCACGCTCGCCGAAGCTCTGCATGTCGCTAATGAATTACAATCGCAAAGTTCGAATCATTCCGTGACATATCGCGTGAACCTCATCTCGGCTGGCGGTGGAGCGGTTGCGTGCTCGTCATCGATGATGGTTTGGACAGAGCATTTTTCCACGCGCGATTTCGATCGTCTCGACAACCTCTTCGTTCCCAGCGGAAGTGGTGTCGCGCACGCCTCCGTCGACGACAACCTCATTGATCTGTTGCGACTGGTTTGTGCAAGAGGCGTCCGTGTCACCGCGATCGGGAATGGGCACATGGTTTTGTCGGCTGCCGGCGTGGCGCGGCGCGATTGGCCTTCGATGAAGCATGATATCCGTCTCCGATCGTTATCCGCGAGCGCTGCGGAGCATGATCGCGATCAGGCTTTGGTGACCTCGCTCGCACTGCTCAAGATGGATCTGGGAGCGGAGTTGGCCGCGCGCGTGGCGGACCGTCTCGGCTCGGATGGCGGGCGTACATTGGCCCCCGCGTTCGAAGAGATGGATGGAAAGACGCTCGCCGAGAAAGCACGTGCGTCGGCGCGTTGGATCGTCCAGAATTGCGCGAAGCCCATATCGGTGGGCGATGCGGCGCGCACGTCTTCGATGAGTGAGCGCAATTTCCTGCGTCTGTTCAAACGGGAGCTCGGTGTTACGCCTTCAAAGTACCTTCTTGGTGCGCGGCTCGATCTTACGTGCAAGCTGCTCGCCAACAGCGATCTTCCGGTGGACAAGATCGCTCGTAGAACCGGTCTTAGCAACGGAGAGAGACTGTCGAAGCTTTTCCGTAAAGAGCTCTCGATGTCGCCTACTGAGTTCCGGGCGCAGAGTCGACGAAAGAGTTGACGTACGAACAGCAATCCAGATGCGCAAGTGGGGAGTCACGTCAAGCGCACCGGTGAACCGCCCCGGGAATCGTGAAGGCTGGTTGGTTTAAGTTAATGCGAGTTCGGCGACCGTTGTTTCAAGTTGCCGATAGTAGTTTGTATATGAACGTCTCCCGTTTGAGCAAGCTCTCTTGTGCGTAGACGGACAGGATGGGTTGCAGCTGTATATTCGGCCTTGCTGCAGCTGGTTCTTCCGCTGCGGGCCACTATGGAATCCGCTGACCCGCACCTCATTTTTCTCACGAGTTCGGAGCTCTTGGAGCCATTCAGGTTTAGCGAATCACGGTCCGACCTGTGTTGCCATCACTCTCGATTGCCAACGCAACCTTCGACGCTCCACTTCAACAGAGTCAATTTCTTACGAGACGTTTCCCACTTCCGCTGGATGTATGCTCACGTATCCCTTCTGGTACGGACGATCATTGGCTAGTACCGCCCAGATCGTGCGCGCCATTCTGTTTGCCAGTGCGACAATCACCACGTTCGGATGCCGCCGCTTTTTCATCTGCTCGACCCACGCGCCTGGTTCTTTCGCATTTATCAACACACTGCGTGCACCGTGGATTAGCAGCGTTCGCAAATATGTGTCGCCGCGCTTACTTATGCCGTGAAAGTTTAGCTTGCCACCCGAACCGGTCTGCTTCGGCACCGACGCCCGTCCTTTAGCCGTAACTTCGCCGTACTCGGTTAGCCGTCCGCGCAAGCCGTTGATTTGCATGGTCCGGAACTTCACAAGTTGCTCGCGCATGCGATGCAGCGCCAGCATTGCCTGCTGCATTCGATACCTATCGCCCCATTCGCAGTAGTGTTTTCAAGCATATCGTTAAATTCCGATATATGATTCGTTCTGTAGCGATGCATGTCGCGCACGCCATGCGGCGTGCCGGTTGCCGAATCACCTGAAAACCATCCACATGACGCCCGATTTCGACGCGATCCACAAAGCGCTGGCCAACCCGGTCCGCCGGGAGATTCTCGGCTGGCTGCGCGAGCCGCACGCGCATTTTGCCGATCAGGAGTTGCCGCTCGACCACGGCGTGTGCGCGGGCAAGATCGACTCGCGCTGTGGTCTGTCGCAGTCCACCGTGTCGGCGCACCTGGCCGCGTTGCAGCGCGCGGGGCTCGTCACGTCGAAACGGGTTGGTCAATGGGTGTTTTTCAAACGCAACGAGCCCGTCATTCAGGCGTTCCTCGAATACATGAACACGAAGCTCTGAGCGCCGCATTCGCATCGCCGCGCTTCCTTTTTCACGCAGTTTTTTGAGGCTCGGGCCTTGCCCGCCGCCAAAGGTGAACTCTTATGCCGACTCTTTTCGATCCGCTGCAAATTGGCGATATCACGCTGCCGAACCGCATCATCATGGCGCCGCTCACGCGTCAGCGCGCCGAGGAAATCCGCGTGCCGAACGCGTTGATGGCGCGCTACTACGCCGAGCGCGCGAGCGCCGGTCTGATCCTCAGCGAAGCGACATCGGTCACGCCGCAAGGCGTCGGCTACGCCGAAACGCCGGGCATCTGGTCGCAGGAGCAGGTCGAAGGCTGGAAGCTCGTCACGCAGGCCGTGCACGACGCGGGCGGCAAGATCTTCCTGCAACTGTGGCACGTCGGCCGTATTTCGGATCCGGTGTTCCTGAACGGCGAGCTGCCGGTCGCGCCGAGCGCGATCGCGGCGGGTGGTCACGTGAGCCTCGTGCGTCCCGAGCGTCCGTTCGTGACGCCGCGCGCGCTCGAGCTCGATGAAATCGCCGGTGTCGTCGAAGCGTTCCGCAAGGGCGCGGAAAACGCCAAGGCCGCGGGCTTCGATGGCGTCGAAGTGCACGGCGCGAACGGCTATCTGCTCGACCAGTTCCTGCAGGACAGCACCAACAAGCGTACCGATGCCTACGGCGGCCCGATCGAAAACCGCGCGCGTCTGCTGCTCGAAGTCACCGACGCGTGCATCAGCGTGTGGGGCGCAAACCGCGTCGGCGTGCATCTCGCGCCGCGCCGCGACGCGCACACGATGGGCGATTCCGATCCGGCCGCAACGTTCGGCTATGTCGCGCGCGAACTCGGCAAGCGCAAGATCGCGTTTATCGCGGCACGTGAAGCGCTCGGCCACGACCGCCTCGGCCCGCAGTTGAAGGAAGCGTTCGGCGGCCCGTATATCGCGAACGAGAAGTTCACCAGGGAAAGCGCGCAGCAGGTGCTCGACTCCGGTGAAGCGGATGCGGTGGCCTGGGGTCAGCTGTTCATCGCGAATCCGGATCTGGTGCGCCGCTTCGCTGAAGATGCGCCGCTGAACAAGCCGGTCCCGGCGACGTACTATGCGCGCGGCGAAGTCGGCTACACCGATTATCCGGCGCTCGAAACGGTGTAATCGGTAGCGACAGCGGGCTCATGTCCGCTGTATGAAATGACAAAGCGGCGGGCGTGACTGAATTCCAGTCACGCCCGCCGCTTTTTGTGCGCTAGACAAGCTCGCGCCGCATAAACACCCGTTTCGATTCATCGAGTCCGCGCGCGATATGCGCGTCGCGCCGCGCGAGCAACGCCGCGTCGAGCTCCGACGTGTCGAGATCGCGAAACCCGAGCCGCCGGTAATACGGCGCATTCCACGGCACGTCGCGATAGGTCGACAGCACCAGTTGTGTCAATTGTCGCGCGCGCGCGATTCGCGCGACCTCTTCGATCAATGCCGCGCCGATGCGCCTGCCCGCGTGCGAGCTCAGCACATCGAGCTCCTGAACGTAGATGCGCGTCGGCTGCGGCTCGAACATCACGAAGCCCGCGCAGATCGTCTGCTGGTCGAGCGCGACGATGATCTCGCGCGCCTCGATCTTGCGCTCGACGACCTCGCGCGCCATAGGCGGCGCGTCGGCAATCCCGGTCATGCCGACGCTGACGAAACGCTGGCCCGCTTCGAATTCGATGGCACGAATCGTTTCGGCTTCGTGCAAAGAGGCAAAACGGAAAGTGATGGCGGAATCGTGCGACATGGCGTTGCGTCCGATGAAGACCGCCCGAGTTTGACATCGGCACCGCAACATCGACAAGCGGCATATGGCATAAACTCGCGCAAGCGCCCTGCACGCATGCTCGCGGGACTACACTCATCACATCCGAACGCCACCCGAGGCCACGCCAAGATGAACCTGATGAATGTGCTGCAGATCGCGCTGCACCTCGACCAGCACCTGAGCGCGCTGATCGTGCAGTTCGGCACGGCAATCTACGCACTGCTGTTTGTCGTCGTGTTCGTCGAATACGGTTTTCTGCCGCTGTTCTTTCTGCCCGGCGATCCGCTGATCTTCATCTGCGGCGCGCTCGCGGCCACCGGCGCGTTGAACGTGTGGATCATCGCGCCCGTGCTGTTCGTCGCGACGGTGGCCGGCAGCAGCGTCGGGTACGCGATCGGCCATGCGGTCGGCGACAAGGTCTATATCCGCAACTACTACTGGCTCAATCGCGATGCGCTGCGCCGCGCCCACGTGTTCAGCGAGACGCGTGGCCGCCTGACCTTCCTGCTGTCGCCGTTCATCGCCGTGGTGCGCACGTTCGCGCCGTTCGCCGCGGGCGTGTCGCGCATGACGTTCTCACGCTTCGTCGCGTTCGTCACCGCGGGCGCGGCGCTGTGGGTGGTCTCGCTGATCGCGGGCGGCTATCTGTTCGGCAACGTGCCGGTGGTGCGCGAGCATCTGAGTTCGCTGGTATTGCTGGGCCTCGCGCTCGGCGGCGCGATGCTCGTCGGCGGAGCGGTATGGCGCTTTTTCAACCGGCGCATGCGGGCGCGCTGAGGCCATCGTGGCGACGTTTCGGCGTACGGCCTCCCGCCACCTCAAAACTTGACCCGGGCGAGATACGAAGGTAACCTTATCAGGAAACCTTCACATCATGTCATCGCACGAGTTCACCGCATGACCCAATCCCCTCCCGCAGTTACGCCGGAAGAACTTCATACGCTCGCCGAAGATCTGCGCGTGCTGGCGGGCAAGCTGCGCCGGCGTCTGCGCGAAGAGTCGCATGTCGGCGACTTCACGCCGTCGCAGGTGCAGGTGCTGAACTTGCTGGAACGCGAAGGCCCGGCCACCGTCACCTCGCTCGCGCGTGCGCACGGCATGCGGCCGCAGTCGATGGGAGAAACGCTCGCGGTGCTGAAAGCCGCGGGGCTCGTCAGCGGCACGCCCGATCCTAACGATGGACGGCAGACGGTTCTGTCGCTGACACCCTCCTTTCGCAAGAAGGTCAAGGCAAGCCGCGCGGCACGCGAAGACTGGCTGTACCGCACGATTCAAACGCGTTTCACGGCAGCCGAACAGCAACAACTCGCGACGGGCGTCGATCTGCTGAAACGCCTCGTCGATGTGTAACTCGCGATTCGCGCACACGCGTCTCGCCACTCGCAGGAGCACTTCATGGCACTCACGACTCTCGACGCCAAAACCGCACTGGTCGTCGTCGACCTGCAGCGCGGCATCGTCGCGCTGCCCACCGCCCCCCATCCGGCCCGCGAAATCGTCGAACGCTCGGTTACGCTGCTCGATGCGTTCCGCCGCCACGGCCTGCCCGTCGTGCTCGTGAACGTCACCGCCGGCGCACCGGGCCGCACCGACCAGGGTCGCCACTCCGCCGACTTCCCGCCCGATTTCGCCGACCTTCTGCCCGAACTGAAGCAGCAGCCGTCGGACCATCTGGTCACGAAGCGCACGTGGGGCGCCTTCACGAACACGGACCTGGCCGCGTATCTGCAACAGCAAGGCGTCACGCAAGTGGTGCTCGTCGGTGTCGCGACCAGCATCGGCGTCGAATCGACCGCGCGCTTCGCGAGCGAGGCGGGCCTGAACGTCACGCTCGTCGTCGACGCGATGACCGATCTGAACGCCGACGCGCACACCAACAGCATCACGCGCATCTTCCCGCGCCTCGGCGAAACCGGCACGACGCGGGAAGTGCTCGATCTGCTCGAACGTTCGCGCGCTGAAAGCCTGAATTGAAGCGGGCCGCTACCCGCATGCGCCCCACCCCGCGTTGAGGAAACCCCTGCCGTGAGCACCACGTTCCGTTCGCTGCGCATATTCAACTATCGTGTCTGGGCGAGCGGCGCGATCGTCTCGAACATCGGCACATGGATGCAGCGCACGGCGCAGGACTGGCTGGTGCTCACCGAGCTTACGCATCACAACGCGACGGCGGTGGGCATCGTGATGTCGCTGCAGTTCGGGCCGCAGATGCTGTTGCTGCCGCTCACCGGCTACGCGGCCGATCACTTCGACCGCCGCAAGCTGCTGTTCGCGACCCAGGCGGCAATGGGTACGCTGGCGCTCGCGCTCGGTCTGCTCACGGTCACGGGGCTCGTGCAGCTATGGCAGGTCTACGTATTCGCGGGCCTGCTCGGCTGCGTGACCGCGTTCGATTCCCCCGCACGCCAAACCTTCGTATCCGACCTCGTCGGCGAACGCGATCTCGCGAATGCCGTCGCGCTGAACTCCACGTCGTTCAACGCCGCGCGCATGCTCGGGCCAGCGGTCGCGGGTCTGTTGATCGCGTCGGTGGGCAGTGGCTGGGTGTTTCTGATCAACGCGCTTTCGTTCGTCGCCGTGCTCGGTGCACTGCGCATGCTGCGGCTGGACCAGTTACATATCAAGCCGCGCAATGTGCGCTCGCGCGGCAGCTTCGTCGAAGGCTTCAAATATGTCTGGACACGCCCCGATCTGAAGGCGGCGCTCCTGATGCTGTTCCTGATCGGCACCTTCGGCCTGAACTTCCCGATCTTCATCTCGACGATGTCCGTCACCGAGTTCCGTGCGGGCGCGGGAGAGTACGGCGTGCTCAGCTCGACGATGGCGATTGGCTCGGTCACCGGCGCTCTGCTCGCCGCGCGCCGCGCGCGGCCCACCATGGGGCTGCTGCTCGGCGCCGGCGCGATGTTCGGCGTCGGCTGCACGGCGGCTGCGTTGATGCCGAACTACGTGCTGTTCGGCATCGTGCTGATCGCGATCGGCGTGTCCACGCAGACCTTCACCACCTCGACCAATAGCCTCGTGCAACTGACCACCGAACCGGCCATGCGCGGCCGCGTGATCGCGATCCTGCTCGCGATCGCGCTCGGCGGCACACCGCTCGGCGCGCCGGTGGTCGGCTGGGTCGCCGACCGTTTCGGGCCGCGCTGGGCGCTCGGCGTCGGCGCTGCATCGGGCTTCGGCGCCGCGCTCGTCGGACTTGTCTATCTGATGCGATACCGGCAACTGCGTTTCTATCGCGAAGGCTGGCGCCTGCGTTACAGCATCGAAGATCCGCGGCCCGTCACGGCCACCACGGTCATTCCCGACTCCGTAACGACGGTTCAGCGTAGCGAGCTGGACGAGGCGGAAGAGGATACGGCTTCGAGCGTGTAAAAGCGCAAGCGTGTGAGCACCGGGTCCTGGCAGGCGCAGCTCAGAGTCCGCCCACGCCGCGCGTCACCCGTGCACACGGTCCGTGCGTCAGTTGCTCCCTGAGAAACTCGATGCACACCTGAATCCGCGCCGACGACGACAAGCGCTCGGCCGTCACCGCCCACACTCCCGTATCCCTCCTTCGCCTACTGCACGACGATGTCGCTCAGATTCGACGCGACCGTGCCCGTCACCTTCACGCTCCTTTCGCCATGCGGCCCGCTCAGGCGCCAGACCCCGAAGCGGTCGTCGCGGCCGCGAAACAGCGGGGCAAGGGGCAGTCGCTTGAAGCCGGTTTGAATGCAATGCCCGGCGCACTCAGGCCGTGGTTAACCCGGAGTGCGCCGCGGCAGCTCGTGACACGCGTCGATCCATCCCGTTGTGCCGCACCGCGGCAACGAGACCAGGAAAATCCCGGCTTGCGCGGCGCCCGTTTAAAGGCGCCAATGATTCAGCCGTAGAAGCTGACAAAAACATTTCCCATTCAGGAGACGTCATGCAAACGAACGCATCGGCAAGCAGCGGGCATAGCTCGCAGGCGCGCAAGGCTACCGCCAGCGGCTGGATCGGCTCGGCACTCGAGTACTACGATTTCTTCATCTATGCGCAGGCCGCCGCCCTGATCTTTCCTCAGCTGTTCTTCCCTTCCGGTAATCCCAGGATCGCGATCGTCGCATCGCTCGCAACCTACGGCGTCGGCTACGTCGCGCGGCCGATCGGCGCGGTCGTGCTCGGGCACTGGGGCGATACACACGGGCGCAAGAACGTACTGCTCGTCTGCATGTTCCTGATGGGTCTGTCGACGATGGCGGTCGGTCTGCTGCCGACCTATCAGCACGTCGGCTTTCTCGCGCCGGTGCTGCTCGTCGTGCTGCGACTGATCCAGGGTTTCGCGGTCGCTGGTGAAATCTCGGGCGCCAGTTCGATGATCCTCGAACACGCGCCATTCGGGCGACGCGGCTTTTACGCGAGCTTCACGCTGCAAGGCGTGCAGGCCGGCCAGATTCTGGCCGCCGCGATCTTCCTGCCGCTCGCCTATTTCATGAACGACGCATCGTTCAATGCGTGGGGCTGGCGCATTCCGTTCCTGCTCAGCGCGGTCGTGCTGATCGCCGGGTACATCATCCGCCGCGAAGTCGAGGAAACGCCTGCGTTCGAGAAGGAGGACGCGAGCGGCGGCGTG
This sequence comes from Paraburkholderia sp. 31.1, assembly GCF_014397645.1. Taxonomy (NCBI): domain Bacteria; kingdom Pseudomonadati; phylum Pseudomonadota; class Betaproteobacteria; order Burkholderiales; family Burkholderiaceae; genus Paraburkholderia; species Paraburkholderia sp. 31.1. Next base: position 15,811 of record NZ_VZQN01000034.1, on the reverse strand, counting down.
CCGCGCTCGCCGATCGTCGAAGCATTCAAGTACAACTGGGGCGACATGCTGCGCGTCGTGCTGTGCTCGCTGATGAACGTGATCCCGGTCGTCGCGACGATCTTCGGCGCGGCGTACGCGGTGCAGCCGTCGTACGGCATCGGCTTTTCGAAGAGCCTGTATCTGTGGATTCCGGTGATCGGCAACATCGTCGCGGTGCTGGTGATTCCGTACGTGGGCAATCTGTCCGACCGGATCGGGCGGCGTCTGCCGATCATCGTCGGCGCGCTCGGCGCAGGGCTGCTTTCTTTCGCGTATCTGTACGCGATCAGCATCCACAACGTGCCGCTTGCGATGGTGGTGTCGATCCTGATGTGGGGCGTCATCTATCAAGGCTACAACGCGATCTTCCCGAGCTTCTATCCGGAACTGTTCCCGACCCGTTCGCGCGTCTCCGCGATGGCGATCGGCCAGAACATCGGCACGACGATCACCGCGCTGCTGCCGGCGCTGTTCGCCTACGTCGCGCCGCCGGGATCGCACAACGTGCCGCTGACGATCGGCGCGATCACGTTCGCCATCACGATCGTCTGCGCGATCGCCGCATGGAGCGCGCGTGAGAACTTCCGTGTGCGGCTTGGCGACCTCGGCGAAAAGAACGTCGTGCCGCTCGACAAGCTCAGCTACGACGCAATGCGCGCGCAGAGCATGGCCGACGCGAAAAAGGCCGCTGCTTGAGCCCGCTTGCCCTTTAACGCGTCTTGATCAGGACTCTCAGGGAACCCGCTCATGAACCGCACCCGGATCGCCGTCGCCGGCGCGGGGTACATCGGCCGCGCCCCTCTGGCGCTCGCGCAGCAAAGCGACGCGTGCACGCTGTCGGCGATCGTCGACCCGTCGCCCGCGGCCGCCGCGCTCGCGGCCGAGGCGGGCGTGCCGCTCTGGTCAAAGGACAGATTTGCGGTTTCGGCGTGGACAACTATCTGCTCGGGCTGCGCGCGGCGGTATCGGCGGCGGGCTAGCCACGGGAACGCGCCGCGCGGCGCTGGCCTCGCGCGGCTAGCGCCATGTTTCGGTCAACTCGTTGGCCAGCACCATCTTCTGGCGCACCGCCTCGACGAAGGCCGCGTCGATGCCCGCCTGCGCCTTCAGGAATTTAAGCGCAGCGGAATGCACGGCGCGCAACGCGCCGCCGTCGATGCCCGTCATACGCGCCGCGCCGCGGCGCGTTTCCTCGACCAGATCGCGCGCGCTCGCGAAGTCGGGCGACAAGCCGCATTGCGCGTCGAACGCGGCGCGCAGACCGGCCGCGTAGTCGCGCGACTCGCCGAGCCGCTCCATATCGATCAGCAAATCGACGCCCTCGCCCATGCGCAGTGCGCAGAGGATCCACAACGCAATGAACGCGCGATACGCGTTGTCGCTGTCCACCGTGCGCGCGAATTGCTCGCAGGCGACGGCATACGCGTCATCGGGCATCGACGGTAGCGGCGGCAGGCGTACGCCGCACACGCCGATCGCTTCGCGCACCAGCGGGTCCATCTGATTCAGACCGAGCACGCGAAACGGCGCGGCGACAAAGAACGCATTGCTCCACTGCTGCCGCAGCATCCAACCCGATGCGAACTGCGACGCGGGATTGCGCAGCACGCCCACGTGCAGCGCCTCGGCAAACGCGCGCTTCAGCCACGGCAGACGACCGCCCGTGCGGCAAAACTTGAAGACGGGCACGCGGCCCTGCTCGATCGTGTGCTCGCTCAGCGCGCGCAGATAGGCCTGCAGTGAAGGGAATGTCGCATCGGGATCGCGCGTAAAGCGATCGATGCTGAAGCGCCGGTCGTAACCCGCCACGCCGCGCGCATCTTCGCGCAGAAACGGGCGGTATTCGTCGAAGTAGGGTGCGGCGAGCGGCGGGTGCCCCGAGGTCAAGGTCGGCCGCGAGGCGGGCAAGTCGGCGGGTTTGAGATCGGCGAGCACATTGCTGAGCGGCTCGTAAAAACCGGCCGCGCGCTCGTGTTCGCGCAGCCGCGACCACACCCACGTGCCCGCGCTGCGCCAGCCCGTGTGCAGAAAAACCGCCTGTTTCAGCGGAGTATTGGGCGTGGCGTCGTACGCGGACGACTGATGAGGCAACGGCATGGGACTTCTCTTCCAATGATTGGATCAATAGGCTGGAAGCGCCACTTTACCCTGTGATCGATCCGGACGCATTATGCTGCGAGATTCCGCGCTCCCGCCATTGCACCCAGCTCGCACCCATGAACGATTCGGCCGATATCCGCTTCCTGCTCACGCTGCGCGCGAGCGGCAGCCTGATCGCCGCCGCGCGCCGACTCGCGCTGTCGCCGTCGGCGGTCACGCAGCGCCTGCAGCAACTCGAAAAGAAGCTCGGCATGCAGCTCGTGAACCGCAGCGCGCGCCGCCTGCAATTCACCGACGAAGGGCTGCTGCTGTGCGAGCGCGGCGCCGAACTGATCGAGCGGTTCGACGCGTTGTTCGACGATCTGCAAACGCGCCGCGGCGGCCTCGTCGGCACGCTGAAGATCAATGCGCCGCTCGGTTTCGGACGACGCCATCTGGCGCCGCTGATCGGCGAGTTCCAGCAGCAGAACCCCGACATCGACGTCGCGCTGACGCTGTCCGACCGGCCCTTGACCGAAACGCTCGATCGCTTCGATATCGTCGTGCATATCGGCGAGCTGCCGCCGTCGAACCTGGTCGGCTATACGATCGCGCCGAACGCGCGCTTGGTCTGCGCGGCGCCCGCGCTCGTCAGGCGAATCGGCCAGCCCGAATCGCCGGATGCGTTGAGCCGGCTGCCGTGCATCGTGCTGCGCGAAAACAATGAGGACGTGTCACTGTGGCAGTTCAGCAAGGGCCGCACGCGCCGCGGCGTGCGCGTGTCCGCGCATCTGAGTTGCAACGACGGTGACGTGATCCGCCAATGGGCCTGCGAGGGACGCGGCGTGATTCTGCGCTCCGAATGGGACGTCGCCGAGGATCTTGCGAAGGGCAAACTCGTGCGTCTGCTGCCGGGCTGGAAAGCGCCGGACGCGAACGTGATCGCGCTCACGCATCAGCGGGCGGGACTGCCCGCGCGCACGCGCCATTTCATGCAGTATCTGCAAGGCCGCTTCAGGCCGTTGCCACCGTGGCGGCGGTGATTCAGTCCATCTGAATCTAACAGTCAATCTATCTGAACGCTGAAGTACTATCGAAAACCTATAATTGACTCATCCTCAACAGCCGGCCCCATGCAATCATGACTGCCGCCGCCCATTCCACCGACACCCCCGCCTACCCCGACGCGGTCCTGTTCGACCTGCTAACCGCCCTGCTCGACTCGTGGACCTCATGGAACCGTGCGGCAGGCTCCGACGAAGCGGGCCGCGCATGGCGTGCCGCCTATCTGCGTCTGACATACGGCTGCGGCCGCTACGTTCCCTACGAACAACTGGTGCGCGAGGCCGCCACGCAAGTCGGTTTGTCCGAATCGGCCGCGAACGCGCTCGAGGCGAACTGGCTGAACCTGACGCCGTGGCCCGGCGCGCTCGGTGCGTTGCGCGCGCTCGCGCCGTACTGCAAGCTCGCTGTCGTCACCAATTGCTCGACGCGGCTCGGCTCGCAGGCGGCCGCGCTCTTGCCCGTGCGCTGGGACGCGATCGTGACCGCCGAGGAAGCCGGCGTCTACAAGCCGGACCCGCAACCGTACCGCCTCGCGCTCGACAAGCTCGGCGTCGAGCCGCGGCGCGCCGCGTTCGTCGCCGGCTCGAGCTATGACATGTTCGGCACCGCCGCCGTCGGCTTGCGGACCTACTGGCACAACCACGTCGGCCTGCCGCTCGTCACGGGAGCGCAGGCGCCCGAGGTCGAAGCGGCCTCGCTCGATGGGCTGGTGCCGTGGCTCGCAGGCTTTGGCCGCGATCGTCGTCACTGAATCTCCAACCTCACCTCGCTCCTCAGGTGCAAACATGAAACTCGAACAGATCGAAACCCCGGCCGCGCTGATCGACGTCGCGCGGATGCAGAAGAACATCGCGCGGATGCAGGGGCTGATGAATGCGCTCGGCGTCGCGTTCCGGCCGCACGTGAAGACCACCAAGTGCATCGACGTCGTGCGCGCGCAGATCGCCGCCGGCGCGCGCGGCATTACGGTGTCGACGCTGAAGGAAGCGGAAGCGTTCTTCGCGGCCGGCGTCGACGACATCCTGTACGCCGTCAGCATGGTTCCGTCGAAGCTGCCGCGCGCGCTCGCGCTGCGCCGCCAGGGCTGCGAACTGAAGCTCGTGGTCGACAATCCGACCGCCGCCACGGCGATCGCCGCGTTCGGCGACCAGCACGGCGAAACGTTCGAGGTCTGGATCGAGGTCGATACGGACGGACATCGCTCGGGCATCCAGCCCGAACAGCAGACGCTGCTCGACGTCGGGCGGATTCTGCACGAGAACGGCGTGAAGGTCGGCGGCGTGATGACCCATGCGGGTTCGAGCTACGAGTTGAATACGCCTGAGGCGCTCGCCGCGCTCGCGGAGCAGGAGCGCGCGGGCTGCGTGCGCGCCGCCGAACGGTTGCGCGAGGCAGGCATCGCGTGTCCGGCCGTCAGCGTCGGTTCGACGCCGACCGCACTCGCCGCGCGGCATCTCGAAGGCGTCACCGAGGTGCGGGCCGGCGTCTACGTGCTGTTCGATCTGGTCATGCACAACGTGGGCGTTTGCACGCTCGACGACATCGCGCTTAGCGTACTCACGACCGTGATCGGTCATCAGGAAGACAAAGGCTGGGCGATTCTCGACGCGGGCTGGATGGCGTTAAGCCGTGATCGCGGTACGTCGCGGCAGTCGCACGATTTCGGCTATGGGCAGCCGTGTTTGCTCAATGGCACGTTGCTGCCGGACTATGTCGTGAGCGGCGCCAATCAGGAGCATGGGATTCTTGCGGCGGTTCCGGCCGATGCGCGAGCCGATGCACAGACCGACGACATCGCGCAGCGCTTTCCGATCGGTATGAAACTGCGCATTCTGCCGAACCACGCTTGTGCGACCGGCGCGCAGTTCCCCGAGTATCACGCGGTTGCGCCGGACGGCAGCAGCGTCGAATGGCAGCGATTTTACGGCTGGTAGGTCGGCGGCTTCAAAACATGCCCGGAGCACTCGGCACACTCAAGGAGAACCAACGGCTTCTGGCAGAATCATCCATCGCCCATAGACGGACGTGAATCCCGCCGTTAGCGTGGAATCTCCACAGGAATACAGAGGATTCTTGCATGTCCGAGTTGAATGAACCAGACGGCGTTCGCGTCGTGCTGAGCGCCCCGCAACTGGCGGCGGTGCTGACCCGCCAGTCGATCAGTCAGACCGAAATGCTTTCTAACCGGCTATGGGGCGGATTGCAACTCGTCGGCGGTTTGCTGGAAATGGTCGGTGCTGGGGCATTGTGTGTCATGCCAGAACCGACCATGGCGAGCAAGGCCGGGTGTATTGTGTTCGGCGCACATGGGTCTGATACGGCGTCGGCGGGTTTGCGTCAAATCTGGACGGCCCGGGATACGGCCACGCTGACACAGCTGGGCACGACGAAGCTGGCCGAGACAATGAGGGCGGGTCCTGACGCGGCGAACAACATCGGCCTCTTTCTTGATTTAGCAGTCTCGGTGGGCGTGGCCGGATCGATCAAGGCAGTACGGGCGTCCGAGATCACGATGGGCCGGTTCAGGCTGATGCAGCACGAAGCAAAGCCTGGCAGCCGCTTTGGCGGGCATACATTCGAAAAGCATGTGGCGCGGACTGAAGCACAGTTGCGTGAGCGACTGGCGCGCGAACCAAAGCGCCGGGTTGTTTCATCGTTCACTGATCTACAAACGGCAGAGTGGGCGATTTCCAAGGTCATACAGGACAACGCGGCCCGGATAACGACGTGGGCGCAATCTCATACCGGTTCCATACGACTGGAACTGTCGGGCGATGCAGGTAGGCAGGTAGGGTACGGGGTCATTCGCAAGACGGGGGAGATGGTGAATCTGAGCAAGGTTCACATGTTCTTGATCCGGAAGGAATATAACGGCATGCCATACTACGTCCTGACCGCCTACCTGATGCCATGAGCTTACTGTGAAAGACGAATCACCTTACCCGAATCTGGATTTTCTGATTCATGGCTATTTCAATGAAGATTTCGATTTATGGGGCAACGACGTACAGGAAATTGTCACGTGCTTCAAAAAAGAGAGCGACAAGACCCTTCATAAGTTAGTCGTGGATGAAATCGATCGTTTTGAAAGCGACCATTCCGCCAACCTGGACGGATATTTTGAGGAAATCTATGGCCTCTACGTTGATCCCGAACCGTGGGGTCACACGACCGCCTCATTTCTCGATGAAGTGAAGCGTCTCCTGAGAGAGTAGATAGCCCCAAACCTGCCGCGAAACGTCGGTCACTCATCCTCTTCCGACAACCCCGCCAACAGATCGTCGACCGCGCGATACACGCGCTCGACGATCTCCGGTCCCACCTTGCGCTCGAGCTCGCGATAGTGCGCCTCGAGATCCTTCGAAATCACGCGCACCAGTTCGACGCTCGTATCGGTCAGCGACACGAGCACGCGCCGCTGATCCTCCGCGAAACGTTCTTTCGTCACGAGTTCCATGCTCTCCATGCGCGCGAGCACGCCGGCCATGCTCGGGCTCGAAATCGTGCAGATGTCGGAGATGTGGCGCGGCTCCATCGGGCCGTGCTCGTTGAGCGCGCGAATCACTCGCCATTGCTGCTCGGTGAGTCCATGCGCGGTGATCAACGGACGAAAACGCTCCATCATTTTTTCGCGGGCGCGTAACAACAGCATCGGCAAATTGCGGTGCAAAACTCGGGTGGACGCAGCGGACATGGTGGCAAGGAATCAGAAAAAAACAGCTGTCGAAGCTTACGGGAAAACCCGCGATCAACCGGCAGCCTATTGACCGTCAATGATATCAAGCGGGATACTACTAACATCTTAGTGTTTTCGCCAAACTTTCGCCACGAGGCTGCGCATTTATGTTTGCCCTTGCCGATCATCTGCTGCATCCCGAAGGCGACGCGCTGCCTCGCGACGTGGACGCGCACACCGCGGCCGCGTTGCTGGCACGCGGCGTTGCGTGTCGCGCACCGGTCAGCGGCGCCGTGTACGGCGCCTTGCTGAACGATCGCGCCGCCTTGAACGCGCTGGGCGACGCAGTGCATGCGGCACCGTACAAGGCGCCGCCGAAAGCGCCGATTCTGTATCTGAAGCCGCGCAACACGCTGGCCGGGCATCGGGCGCGCGTGGTCGTGCCGGATAACACGCTCGGCGTCGAGGTCGGCGCGTCACTCGGCATCGTGATCGGCCGTACCGCGACGCGCGTCGGCGTCGAGCGCGCGGCGGACTACATCGCCGGCTATACGCTGGTCGGCGATCTGAGCGTGCCGCATACCAACGTGTATCGCCCGAACGTGCGACTGCGCGCATGCGACGGCTTCTGCGTGATCGGACCGGCGCTCGTCGCCGCGCGCCACGTCGCGGCGCCGGATCGGCTCGACATCGCCGTCTCGCTGAACCGCGCCGAACCGTTCACGGCAAGCACCGCAACCTCGGTGCGCAACGTCGCGCAATTGCTCGCCGACGTCACCGATTTCATGACGCTGAACGCGGGCGACGTCCTCACGCTCGGCGTCCGGCACGGCTCGCCGGTCGCGCACGTCGGCGATACGGCCACGCTGTCGATCGGCACGCTGCCGCCCTTGACCATATCGTTCATCGGCATGGATCAACACAACGGAGAACCGTCATGATGCGCGGCCGCGTCGCCTATGCGGGAGCCATTCACGAAGCGTATCCGCACGAGCAGGGTGTCCGCCTCGCCGACGGCCGCGTGCGTCGCGAGGACGAAGTGGTCTGGCTTGCGCCGATCGAAGTCGGCACGATCTTCGCGCTCGGCCTGAACTACGCCGAGCACGCGAAGGAATTGCAGTTCAGCAAACAGGAAGAACCGCTGGTGTTTCTGAAGGGGCCCGGCACGGTGCTCGGCCATCGCGGCGTCACGCGTCGCCCCGCCGATGTCACGTTCATGCACTACGAGTGCGAGCTCGCGGTCGTGATCGGGCGAACCGCGCAAAACGTCGCGCGTGAAGACGCCATGCAGCACGTGGCGGGCTACATGATCGCGAACGACTACGCAATTCGCGACTACCTCGAAAACTACTATCGCCCGAATCTGCGCGTGAAGAATCGCGACGGCGGCACGGTGCTCGGCCCCTGGTTCGTCGACGCCGCCGACATCGCCGACGTCACGCAGCTCGAGCTGCGCACGTTCGTCAACGGCACGCGTCAGCAATGCGGCAATACGCGCGATCTCGTCACGGGCATCCGCGCGCTGATCGAATACCTGAGCGGCTTCATGACGCTCGCGCCCGGCGACGTGATCCTGACCGGCACGCCCGAAGGCATCGTCAACGTCAACACGGGCGACGAAGTCGTCTGCGAAATCGACGGCCTCGGCCGTCTCGTCAACACGATCGCCTCGGACGCGGACTTCGGCCGCGCCTGATCGACAGCAAAAATCCACCGAACAGCGAAAGGACAAGGCAATGCCGATCGACCATCTGATCAACGGCGAGGCGTGCACCTCGAGCGACTATTTCGAAACCGTCAATCCGGCCACCCAGGAAGTGCTCGCCGAGGTCGCACGCGGCGGTGCGAAGGAGATCGATGCGGCCGTGCAAGCGGCCAAAGGCGCCTTCCCCGCCTGGGCCGCGAAACCCGCCGCGGAACGCGCGAAGCTGATTCGCAAACTCGGCGAGCTGATCACGAAGCACGTGCCGGAAATCTCGGAGACCGAAACGAAGGACACCGGCCAGACGATCTCGCAGACGCGCAAGCAACTGGTGCCGCGCGCGGCCGACAACTTCAGCTATTTCGCCGAGATGTGCACGCGCGTCGACGGCCACACGTACCCGACCGACTCGCATCTGAACTACACGCTGTTTCATCCGGTCGGCGTGTGCGCGCTAATCTCGCCGTGGAACGTGCCGTTCATGACGGCCACCTGGAAGGTGGCGCCCTGCCTCGCGTTCGGCAACACCGCTGTGCTGAAGATGAGCGAGCTGTCGCCGCTGACCGCTTCGATGCTCGGCAAGCTCGCGCTCGAAGCGGGCATCCCGGCGGGCGTGCTGAACGTCGTGCACGGCTATGGCAAGGAAGCGGGCGAGCCACTCGTCGCGCACCGCGACGTGCGCGCGGTGTCGTTCACCGGGTCGACCGCGACCGGCAATCGCATCGTGCAGACCGCGGGCCTGAAGAAGTTCTCGATGGAGCTTGGCGGCAAGTCGCCGTTCATGATCTTCGACGACGCCGACTTCGAACGCGCGCTCGATGCCGCGGTGTTCATGATCTTCTCGAACAATGGCGAGCGCTGCACCGCGGGCTCGCGCATTCTCGTGCAGCGCTCCATTTACGCGCGGTTTGCCGAGCGCTTCGTCGAGCGCGCGAAGCGTCTGACGGTGGGCGATCCGCTCGCGGACAGCACGATCGTCGGCCCGATGATCAGCCAGGGGCATCTCGCGAAAGTGCGCAGCTATATCGAACTCGGCCCGAAGGAAGGTGCCACGCTTGCGTGCGGCGGGCTCGATACGCCCGAGTTGCCCGACGCCTTGCGTCACGGCAATTTCGTCACGCCGACCGTGTTCGTCGACGTCGACAACCGTATGCGCATCGCGCAGGAAGAGATCTTCGGACCGGTCGCGTGCCTGATTCCGTTCGACGATGAAGCCGAGGCGATCCGTCTCGCCAACGATATTTCGTATGGTCTGTCGAGCTATCTCTGGACCGAGAACACGGGCCGCGCGTTGCGCGTGGCGGCCGCCGTCGAAGCCGGCATGTGCTTCGTGAACAGCCAGAACGTGCGCGATCTGCGTCAGCCGTTCGGCGGCACGAAGGCGTCGGGTGTGGGCCGTGAAGGCGGGACGTGGAGCTACGAAGTGTTCCTCGAACCGAAGAACGTCTGCGTGTCGCTCGGCTCGCATCATATTCCGCGCTGGGGCGTTTAATCGCGACGTCAAACGAAATTGCTAAAGCATGGGACCGGAGTAAGAGCTGACGCTCTAACGCCGCTCGACACGGGAGACCGCGATGGGCAAACTCGCGTTGGCAGCAAAAGTTACACACGTGCCGTCGTTGTATTTATCCGAGCTCGACGGTCCGCACAAGGGTTGCCGTCAGGCCGCGATCGACGGACACCATGAAATCGGCCGACGCTGCCGCGAACTTGGCGTCGATACGATCGTCGTGTTCGACGTGCACTGGCTAGTGAATAGCGAATACCACATCAATTGCGCGCCGAAGTTCGAAGGCGTGTACACGAGCAACGAGCTGCCGCATTTCATCAGGAACATGCCGTACGCGTATCCGGGCAATGTCGGGCTCGGTCAGCTGATCGCGGACATCGCCAACGAAATGGGCGTGAAAAGCCGCGCGCACAGCGAGACCACGCTCGAGCTCGAATACGGCACGCTGGTGCCGATGCGCTATATGAACGGCGATCAGCACTTCAAGGCGGTGTCGGTGGCGGGCTGGTGCATGTGGCACGACCTCGCGACCAGCGCGCGTTTCGGCCTCGCGGTACGTAAGGCCATCGAAGAACGCTACGACGGTACCGTGGCCATTCTCGCGAGCGGCTCGCTGTCGCATCACTTCGCGAACAACGGCACCGCCGAGCAGTTCATGCACAAAGTGTGGAGCCCGTTCCTCGAACAGATGGATCGCAGCGTGGTGCGCATGTGGGAAGCCGGCGACTGGAAGACCTTCTGCGACATGCTGCCGCTCTACAACGAGAAATGTTGGGGCGAAGGCGGCATGCACGATACCGCGATGCTGCTCGGTGCGCTCGGCTGGGATCGTTACGACGGCAAGGTCGAAGTCGTCACGCCTTATTTCGGCAGTTCGGGCACCGGCCAGATCAACGCGATCTTCCCGGTCACGCCGCTACCCGTCTGACACTCGCGAAGGAATCGCCATGCCTCACTTGACACTCGAATACAGCGCCAACCTCGCGGACGCGCAACGCCTCGGCGAACTATGCAAAGACCTCGCGCAGTGCCTCGACGCGCAGCGCGATAACGGCGAGCGCGTCTATCCGCTCGGCGGCATCCGCGTGCGCGCGCTGCGCTGCGACCAGTACTGCATCGCCGATGGGCGGCCCGACGCCGCGTTCCTGCACGCGAATCTGAAGATCGGCGCGGGCCGCCCGGAGGCCGTCAAGAAGGCGACCGGCGACGCGCTGTTCGCGCTGATCAAGCAGCGCTTCGCCACTGAGTTCGAACGGCAGGGGCTCGCGTTGTCGCTCGAAATCAACGAGTTCAGCGAAGCGGGCACGTGGAAGCACAACAATCTGCACGCGCGGTTCAAGGGCTGACATCATCATGCTAGACGAACAAACCATTCGCGACCTCGCCGCGCAACTCGATCACGCGGAAAAGACCCGCACGCAGCTGCGCCATTTTTCCGCGCAGTATCCAGAGATGACCGTACTGGACGGCTACGCGATACAACGCGAGTGGGTCAAGCTGAAACTCGCCGAAGGCCACGTCATCAAGGGCAGGAAGATCGGCCTGACGTCACGCGCGATGCAGCGCTCGTCGCAGATCGACGAACCGGACTACGCACCACTGCTCGACAGCATGTTCATCGAAAGCGGCCAGGGCATTCGCGTGGATCGCTTCATCGCGCCGCGCGTCGAAGTGGAACTCGCGTTCGTGCTGAACAAACCGCTGAAGGGCCCCGGCGTCACGCTGTTCGCTGTGCTCGACGCGACCGCGTACGTGAGCCCGGCCGTCGAAATCATCGACGCGCGCATCGAGCAGTTCGATCGCGAAACACGCGCGCCGCGCAGGGTCCATGACACGATCTCCGACTTCGCCGCGAACGCGGGCGTCGTGCTCGGCGGCCGGCCGGTGCGTCCGCTCGACGTCGACCTGCGCTGGGTCGGCGCGCTGCTGTACAAGAACGGCGCGGTCGAGGAAAGCGGGCTCGCGGCGGCGGTGCTCAACCATCCGGCCACCGGCGTCGCGTGGCTCGCCAACAAAATTGCTCCGCATGACGAATCGTTGAATGCGGGCGACGTGATCCTGAGCGGCTCGTTCACGAGCCCGATTCCCGCCCGCGCGGGCGACACGTTCCACATCGACTATGGCCCGCTCGGCGGCATTGGTTTGAATTTCATCTGAACGCATCGATATGTCCTTGCCGAACAACCCCTTCAAGCGCGCGCTCGCCGAAGGCAGACCGCAGTTCGGCCTGTGGGCCGCGCTCGCCGACGCCTACGTGACCGAGCTGCTCGCCACCGCCGGCTTCGACTGGCTACTGATCGACAATGAGCACGCACCGAACGACGTACGCAGCACGCTGTCGCAATTGCAGGCGGTCGCCGCGTATCCGTCGCATCCGGTCGTGCGGCCGGTACGCAGCGACGCCGCGCTGATCAAGCAGTTGCTCGACATCGGCGCGCAAACGCTGCTGCTGCCAATGATCGACACGGCCGCGCAAGCGCTCGATGCGGTCGCGGCCACGCGTTATCCGCCACAAGGCATTCGCGGCGTCGGCAGCGCGCTCGCGCGTGCGTCGCGCTGGAATCGCGTGTCCGACTATCTGGACACCGCCGCCGACGAACTGTGCGTGATCGTGCAGGCGGAGACCGTGCAGAGCCTCGACAATCTCGTGGAGATCGCGCATGTGGATGGCGTCGATGGCGTGTTTTTCGGGCCGTCGGATCTGAGTGCGTCGATGGGATTGCTCGGCAAGCCGGGCGACGCCCGCGTGCGCGACGCGATTCGCCACGGCATCGACACCGTGCGCACCGCTGGCAAGGCAGCGGGCGTGCTCGCCCCTGATCCCGCGCTGGCGGCCGAATATCTGGCGGCGGGCGCGACCTTCGTCGCGGTCGGCACGGACACCGGCTTGCTGAGCCGCGCGGCCGCGGACCTCGCCGCGTCGTACAAGAACCTGGCGGCGAGCGCGCCGCAGGTCAAAGGCGGGTATTGAAGCGAAAGCCTTTCACTTCCCCTACTCGCCCGCCGGCCAAGGCAAGCCTCGCGCCGACCAATCCAGCTCGACCCCCATCACACAGCGCCCGCTCGCCAGCTGCACGGCAAGTGTCACTGCGATGCACGGCCGCCCGCTCGCGAGCGACAGATAAGGATTACTGGTGACCGCCTCGCCGGGCAGCAGCACCGCATTGCGGAAGTACGGCCGATGATCCCAGCGCGCATCGCGCGGATTCGCGACCGGCTGCAGCGACGCCGCGTCCTCGCACCACGCCGGCCCGCGCACCTCGTGACCGATCTGGCGGCCGGTGTCGTCGAGGATGAAACAGCTGATGCAACGCTTGAAGGTGGCGAGCAGCGCGAACGCGTCGTCCATCATGGCGCCGGCGCGCAAGCCGTCGGCCGCGCGCCGCAGTTCGAGCCGGTACGGCTCCATTTCGGATTCGAACAACGCATGCTGATGCGCACGGCCCTGCGCGATCACGTCGAACGCATCGTCGATCTGGCGATGCACCGACTCGGGCGGCGCGATCTCTGCCGCGGGCCGCCCTAGCAGATAGCCCTGCGCGAAATCGACATTCGACTCGACCGCGAGAATCAGCTCGTCGGCCGTCTCGACACCTTCGACGACCACCAGCATCCCCGCCTGGTGCAGCAGCGACACGAGTTTCGGCAGGATCGGCTGCTGCGTGCCGTACGTGGTCGCGCGGATCAGCTCGCCGTCGAGCTTGACGAGGTCCGGCCGGATCCGCAGCAGCCGGTCGAGATTCGACTGGCCCGCGCCGAAGTCGTCGACTGCGATCAGGAAGCCGTGCTGGCGATAGCGCGCCGCCGCGCGCGACATCTCGTCGACGCTGCCGCCATGCGATTCGAGAATCTCCAGAATCACGCGCTCGGGTTCGAGCCCCGCGGCGCGCACGATCTTCGTCAACTGGTCGGCGTAGCCTTCGGCGACGAAGGTGGACGGCAGGATGTTCAGGAACAGCCACGCGTCGCCGGGCAGCGCGCGACGCGCGTTGCCGAGATGCACCGCGTGGCTCGCGCGGTCGAGCGCGCCTTCGTCGCTCGACGGCTTCGGCGCGAACATCACGACCGGCGGCACCAGCGTGCCGTCGTCATGCTCTCCGCGCAGCAGCGCCTCGAAGCCGACCTGCTTCTGATGCGATAGGCTGTAGAGCGGCTGAAAGTGCGAGATCAGAAAGAAGTCTTCCCAGCGGTAGCGCGCCGGGTCGGCGCTCGGATCGCCGAACGGTGACTGCAGCGCGTCGAACGGCAGCGCGCGCTCCGCGCAGACACGGTTGCGCCCCGTCTGCTTCGCGCGCAATAACGCTTCGTCCGCGCGATCGAGCAGCATCATGAAGCTTTCGCCGCGCCGATGCTCGGCGACGCCGAAGCTCGCGGTCAGATGGCCGTCCGGCCGTTCGATCGCGGCGATGTCGAGGCGCAGCCGCTCGGCGATCTGCAGCGCGCCGGTGAGATCATTGTCGAGCAGCAGCGCGAATTCCTCGCCGCCGATGCGGCTCACGCTTGGGTAGAGCGCAACCGCGTCCTTCAGCACCTGCGCGACCTGGAACAGCGCATGGTCGCCGACCGCATGACCGAAGCGGTCGTTGAGCGACTTGAAGCTGTCGATGTCGAGAAAGATCGCGCTGATCTGCGCCCCTGGCGCCAGCGTCTCGAGGCGTCCCTCCGCGTGCTTGACGAACGAGCGACGATTTTGCAGGCCGGTCAGCGGATCGGTCGCCGCGAGTTGCGCGAGCTGGCTCTCGAGCAGAAAGTGATTGCGCCGGAAACGGTAGAAGCCGAAATGGAATACCACCGCCGTCGGCGCACCGATCGCGATGACCCACGTCCACACGGCCGCGTCGACCTCGGGCGCATGAGCTTTGCCGCGCAGCAGCGCGATGGCCGCCGCGTAGAAGACCACGCTGCCGGTGACGAAATGCGCGGGCGTGAGCCATAGCGGCGCCGCGCAGATCGGTATCACCACGAATGCGGGCAATAGCCACGGCAACGGATGCGCGAGGCCCTTCGCATTCAGCACGAGCCCGGCGATCAGCACCAGTTCGTACGCGACGCCGATCGCGCCGAACAGCGCCGTCGACTTCGCGCGCGGGATCGCCAGCACCAGCAGCGCGAGCAGGAGCGCGCATAGCAGCCGGTACGCGAGCGGCCCGGCCGGTGCGCCGACCAGTTCGCGCGCCGTTACCATGCACAGGAACGCAACCACCGTGAAGCCCATCGTCACGAGGGAAAGCGGCCGCTGATGGTCGAGCGAGCGCCGGTGAAAGCGCTCACGCATGCTTGGCTCGGGCAGGTGCTGCGTCGGGATGGCAGACATAGATGGTTGATCAGGGTTTCCGGTCACTCCGCCAATAGTTATCGGCAAACGTTCGATAAACATTTATGGCTAACGTAACACGACGTATAAATTCGGCGCCTGCGTGCCGAACGACGCCGCGCCGATCTTTCGCGCGACTCACCATTCGCCGAATGGATGATTAAAAGACTAAAGCTCAAAGCAGGCCGGATTGCCGGCTAATACATCTATGGTTCCGCAAGCCTTTTCGCGCGCCAGGCGAAGATTAACCTTTCAATTTCTTTTAAGCAGCAAAAATTACGCAATTCATGTGGCTCGATTGCGCGCTTATTACCGTATAAGTGTTCACGAAAATCTGATTTGAAAATCTGAGCCGAATCCGTCGAGCAGTTTTTTGACCTCGGCATCGATGGTTTCCTTGGTCCAAGTGACGAAGCGGCGCCAGTGATGCTTGGCGTGCTTCCA
>NZ_VZQN01000033.1:0-97258 GCF_014397645.1 Paraburkholderia sp. 31.1 | reverse complement strand
GCGTCGCGAGCACGTTCTTCTTGCGGACCATGCCGCCGTAGAACAGCGCGAGACCCGGGATCGTCATGAACAGCACGAGCGCGGTGGAGGTCAGCATCCACGCGGTGTCGCCGGAGTTGATCTTCGACGAATCGACCGAGAACGGTGCGGTTGGGGCGGCCGGTGCCGATGCAGCGGCATCCGCCGCGGCCGGTGCCGCTGGAGCCGCGGACGCTTGCGCGACCGGTACGGAGGCGGTCGCGGGCGCCGAGGCGTCTTGCGCGAATGCGGAGCCCAGCCCGCCGGCGAGCAATGAGCCGGCCATCAACAATGTCATCAACAGTTTGCGCATCTTTCTTTCCTCTTATCCCAGTGTTTTTTTATAGGGCGTCGGCGCCGGTCTCGCCGGTGCGGATCCGGATCACCTGTTCGATCGGCGTCACGAATATCTTCCCGTCACCAATCTTTCCGGTACGCGCCGCACGCTCGATCGCCTCGATCGCCTGATCGACGATGTCGTCCGGGACGGCGACCTCGATCTTCACTTTCGGCAGGAAATCGACGACGTACTCCGCGCCCCGATACAGTTCGGTGTGCCCTTTCTGACGCCCAAAACCCTTGACCTCCGTAACCGTGATTCCAGAGACGCCAAGCGATGACAAGGCTTCTCGAGCCTCATCAAGCTTGAATGGCTTGATGACCGCACTGATTAGTTTCAATTTGCCTCTCCGTTGACCGTCGATCCCGATGTTGGCCGCGAATGACCGTGGCTCAGCGCGGAGACGTTCAAAGCAACTGTCATGCCATTTGCACGGCGGGTACTGGAGCGGGGAGTTATCGGAGGAGCCGCGCTTCGGGTCCTATGGCGCTCAGATGGATATTGTGAGGAACGGAGCGGGATTGGGCAGCTGACCTGTCAGAAGGCTTCTTAGCGGAATTCGACGTACGGACGGGATGCACCGAGGCACCATGTGCGAGCGCGTTTTCCCGTCGTCCGTCCAATCGGGGGCATGCGTGCACGGTTCTGCCGCTTGTCATTACATATTCATTAATCGAAGCTTCCAGGTTTCCACTCGCACGCCCGACGCTCGCGGAGCGTTCAAGAGGTCGAGCGCAACTCCGCCGTAATAACGTGCAAAGTACGTGGCGTACTTCCGCGACCCGGAGGGAAACAGGATTTGCGTTTGTTGTCACGATCCCGTGACTCCGTAGCATTCGCAAAGCCCCGAACACGCTATACACCGGCCTATTTTCGAAGCGGTACCCGCTTCGACTTGAAAATTGCCGTCGAGGCGGCGCGAGCGGTCCACGGGATCGGGTCGACTACTGTTCAGTGAACCTAACATTCGGTTGACTTCCCGAGGCATTCGTCACCCCCGATGATCCCGTCGAGGGCTTCCATTCAGCAAATCAGTCGTTAGCCGAGGTAATCTTGATGAACGGCCTGAGTTCAGGATTTGAGAGAGCGAGAAGATTGAGCGTCGCCCCGCCGAACCGACGCGCGAACTCATCGTCCAGCGTATTGTTGTAGTCGGCCACCGGCAGTTCTAAAGGAAACTGTCGCGTGGTAACCGCCAGCACCTTTTCAACCTCAAGCGTATAGGAGACCAGTGCCTGCTTTTCCTCCGACCACATGACCACGACACATCGCTTTTGGGGGTGAGTTGCCATTCAATATCTTCTGCATCGTTGATGGTTCTGAAATGCTCTCCGCGAGCACACATCCATGAATCTCTGCCCACCCATTGCCATCCGATAGGCAGTGCATTCGTCCATGTCTCGTTCGTACTGCGCGTGGCATTCTGCCTCGTGCGCTTCGCTCACTCCGCGCGCCGCGATGCTCTGCACATCGTCGCTTATCGCGTCCGGTGTGTACTTGAACGGCTGCGCATTGTCGAAGTTCTGCGGCACGCGTGGGGTGTCGCGGTAGAGCGACCTTAGCATGTCCGCATTGGCCGGTTTCTGCGCGCGCATGGCGGCTGAGCGGGAAGCCTTTTCCCGCTGCTGCCGTATCGCCTGCACGCAGCCCATCATTCTTCTTTGGAACGGTTTCTGTATCGCGCGGGAGATCAGTCGCACAGCCACTTGCAACCGGATGGTGCGCAGCCAGTCGCACCATCCGCGGCGCCGTGCGGCGGCCGGTCGCGAGAGCGAGCCACGCGCACGTGCTTTGGAAAAACGCTCTAAAGAATACTGTCCAACGCCTTGGCGAGCCTGGCGACCACACCTTCGACGTCATGCAGTTTGTCCAGCCCAAATAATCCGACGCGGAAGGTTTTGAAGTCTTCTGGCTCGTCGCATTGAAGGGGAACACCGGCCGCGATCTGCAAGCCGGCATCGGCGAATTTCTTGCCGGATCGTATGCCGTCATCGTCCGTATAGCAAACCACGACGCCAGGAGCCTGAAAACCTTCAGCCGCCACGCTTTTGAAACCTTTGTCACTCATGAGCGAGCGAATGCGCTTGCCGAGTTCAAGCTGCTCGGCTCTGACTTTCTCGAAGCCATATGCCTCGGTTTCCTTCATGACGTCGCGCAGCGTCGCGAGACTGTCCGTGGGCATCGTGGCGTGATAGGCGAACCCGCCGTTCTCGTAGGCTTCCATGATCTGCAGCCATTTCCCCAGATCACAAGCGAAACTGGTGCTGGTCGTTGCGTCGATTCTTTCGCGGGCGAGAGGGCTGAGCATGACCATTGCGCAGCAAGGTGACGCGCTCCATCCTTTTTGCGGTGCGCTGATCAGGACATCGATGCCGCTGGCCTGCATGTCCACCCAGATCGTACCGGAGGCGATGCAATCCAGTACAAACATGCCGCCGACGGCATGCACCGCGTCGGACACCGCGCGCAAGTAGGCATCAGGCAGCATCATCCCGGATGCGGTTTCGACATGCGGCGCAAAGACCAGATCCGGCTTGTTTTCCTTGATCGCAGCGACGACTTCTTCGATCGGAGCCGGTGCATATGCGGCCTGCCTACCTCGTTCGACCGGACGCGCCTTCAACACCACCGATTCAGACGGAATGTCGCCCATGTCGAAAATCTGCGACCAGCGGAAACTGAACCAGCCATTGCGGATGACCAGACACTTCCTGTTCGTCGCGAACTGCCGGGCGACGGCTTCCATGCCGAAAGTCCCGCTGCCCGGGACGATAACGGCCGACTTCGCGTTGTAGACTTTTTTCAGGGCGCCGGAAATATCGCGTACGACTCCTTGAAAGAGCTGCGACATGTGATTGATTGATCGGTCGGTGTAGACGACCGAATATTCGAGGAGTCCATCGCGGTCGACATCGGGAAGTAAACCTGGCACCTTCGCCTCCGGTAATTGACGAGTAAAAGAATCGAAGACAGATTCTAACGAAAGCTGCCTGCAACGGTATCGGCCGAGACGTCCCCGCCCTTATTCGATCGCAGTCGCGCCAAAGGTGGCGCCGCTCACCTCGTCCCGACTGCTTCTCAGGGGAAGATCGGTGTCGTGGGCTCTGCGCCCTCGATATCGGCCTTCGGAAAATGCTGCGCGACCATCTGCTCGATCTCCTGTTCGCGCGATCCAGGCACGTCGGCCATGATCAGGAGCTGGCCGTCACGGATGGCGTCCCGGAAGCGCTCGAGTCGTGCATTCGGTTCGGCGACGCCGATCATCGCGGCCGTCCAGGCCCCGAAGCCGGCACCCGCCAACGTCAACGCGATGACGGCTCCGCCCGCAATAGCGAGCTCCGCGGGAGGAAACGCCAGCGCCACGAGGCCGACGAGCGCTCCGGTCGCACCGCCGAGCGCCACGCCGCGTTCGAGCGAGTGCACGACGTCGCTGCTCTGCAGCAAAGTTGCCTCGGGTAACTGTTCGAGTGCGACGCTGTGATTCGCGAGAACATGGAGATGTCGCCATGTGATCCGCGTCCGCAGCAAGTCGTCTACGATCGCCTTCGCCGTCGACGTGTCAGATGCGAGGAAATAAAGACGTCTCATCTCGACCCTCCATCAATCAAGCCGTCCTCAAACGGGACTATGCCGTTCATCGTACGCCTGCGGCAGGCAAAAGTTGGCTCTTAGCAGGTGCGTGCCGTGTTTGGATGGCTGGTCGCCGCTGTATGCCAGCTTACAAATTCGGAAAACTTCTCCTGGAGACATAGGGTTGAGCAAAAATCTGCTGACAGACTATTTCGCGTAGTTCCGGCAAACCATGCAGCTTTGCGGTCCACATTACGTTAGGCGTCTAAACGGAGGCAAACGATGACACGCGTTCGCGTTGCGGGCTTCACCATTTCGCTCGACGGATACGGTGCAGGCCCGAATCAAGACATCAACAATCCGCTCGGCGTTGGCGGGACGGAACTGCATCAGTGGCTAGTCCCAACACACACGTTCCAGCAAGCCTTGTTCGGCAAGGACGGCGGTACGACCGGGGTTGACGATGATTTCGCCGCCCGCGGCTTTCAGAATGTCGGGGCCTGGATTCTTGGGCGCAACATGTTCGGACCCATTCGTGGGGACTGGCCGGACACAAACTGGAAAGGCTGGTGGGGAGACAATCCACCGTATCACGTTCCAGTCTTCATCTTGACCCATCACGCTCGTCCCCCCATCGAGATGGCAGGCGGCACGACGTTCCACTTCATAACCGGAGGCATTCGCGAGGCGCTCGACCGTGCACGCGAGGCCGCTGCCGGAATGGACGTGCGGATTGGCGGTGGGCCGGACACCATTCAGCAGTATCTTCGCGAGGGCCTCATCGATGATCTGCACATTGCCGTCGCGCCGGTCCTGCTCGGCCGGGGAGAATCGCTGTTCGAAGGGGTCGACTTGCGGGCTCTGGGATACGAATGCGTTGAATTCGTAGCGTCGGAGAAGGCCACGCATGTCGTCCTAAGGCGCCAAGGGCACACGGACGCCTAAGCACTCGCTGAAGGCCTCTTGTACCGCATACTTCAGTGAATCACACCACCGAAAGGATCGACATGGTTGCTGACCTTGCACGCTCCTGGTTGACCTGGAGCGCGCCTGCAGCCGCTGCGCAGGCCTCCGGTCGCCCGCTCGTGGCACTGGAATCGACCATCATCGCCCACGGCATGCCCTACCCGGAGAACGTTCGCACTGCGCGCGAAGTGGAAGCCTTGATCCGTGACGCGGGTGCCGAGCCGGCGACTATTGCGCTGATCGATGGGCGAATCCACATCGGCCTTTCGGATGACGAGCTGGAAACGATCGGCCGATCGGACCACGTCCATAAGGTCAGCCGCCGCGACCTGCCGGCCGTGCTGGCCGGCGGCGGGCTGGGCGCCACGACCGTGGCTGGCACGATGATATGTGCGGCGTTGGCCGGCATCGAGGTCTTCGTCACCGGAGGCATTGGCGGCGTACACCGAGGCGCGCATGAAACCTTTGACATCTCGGCCGACCTGCAAGAACTGGCGAAGACCTCGGTGGCGGTGATCTGTGCCGGTGCGAAGTCCATCCTGGACATCGGGCTCACATTGGAATACCTGGAAACCCACGGCGTGCCGGTGCTCAGTTGCGAACAGGACAATTTTGCGGCGTTCTACACGCGTGACAGCGGCTTTCGCGCGGACTTCAGGCTGGACGACGCGGAGGAACAGGCACGGTTCATTCGCACCAAGTGGGACCTGGGCCTCGACGGCGGTGTGGTGTTGAGCACTCCGGTGCCGGAAGCCGCAGCGATGTCGTTCGAAGAGATCGACGCGCTGACCCAGCAGGCGCTCGACGAGGCCGCTGCACAAGGAATCACCGGCAAGGCCGTCACCCCCTTCCTGCTGGCGCGCATCAAGGCGTTGACAGGCGGGCGCAGCCTGACCACAAACATCGCGCTCGTGAAACACAACGCCGAGGTCGGCGCAAGGCTGGCGCTAGCGTTGGCACGCTCAAAGCCCAGCACAGGCGCGGTGTAGCCTCACTGCCGTTTTGCGCGGCTGGTGATTTCCTTGATGGCCACCGCGCTCATTTCGAGCCAGTGCCGAAGCTGTTCGCCCCGCCGCTATTTGAGGCGCTGACTCGTCGATATCTGCCTCGCGGAAGTCCCAGTCGTCCAATCGGCAACGCGCGAGACGCACCTTCTCCGCTGCTTTCCACCGGTCGACAACCGCGCCCATGGGCGGCAGCGATGCGTCGGCCGCCGCCCCGGGGCGCAGAGCTCCACGAAGCCAGCCCCGTGCTATCTTTGACGGATTCGACACCTTCCTCTCGGGAGGGCGCGTGGACGTCGCCGTGTGGCTGCACAGCCTCGGAATGGAGCGGTATGAACCGGTGTTTCGCGAGAACGCCATCGACGCCGACGTGCTTCGCGACCTCACCGCGGACGATCTGAAAGAACTGGGTATTGCGTCGGTCGGTCATCGCCGCAAACTGCTCGATGCCTTGACTGAATTGCGGGCGCGAACCGGGCCCCGGCATAGCGCCGCGAGCCCAGGCGAGGCGAAAGGCGAACGACGGCAGGTCGCCGTCCTGTTCGCCGATCTGTGTGGCTTCACGCGGATGAGCCGTGAAGTCGACGCGGAGGAAGTACTTGCCGTGCTCGATCGCTACTTCGAGCAGGTTGACCGCACCATCGAGCAGCATGGCGGGCACGTCGACAAGCACGTCGGCGACTGCGTCATGGCAGTATTCGGCGCGCCGGTCGCGCATGGCAATGATGTCGAACGCGCCGTGCGGGCGGCACTCGCGATCAGGGACGGGATGCCCGACCTGTCGCGTGCGCTCGGCCGCCCGGTCTCCGTGCATATCGGCATAGCCGGCGGCGAAGTCGTCGCAAGCGGCACCGGTAGCGCGACTCACAGGGAATACACCGTCACCGGCGACACGGTCAACCTCGCCTCGCGTCTCACCGATGCGGCTGAGCCGGGGACGATCCTGATCTCGGAAAGCGTGCGACGCCCGCTGGCTGACCGCCTGGACTGTGTCGAACGCGGCGCGCTGTCGGTCAAAGGCTTCGCGCAAGCGGTCACGGCGTGGTGTATTGCCGGCCTTCGGCGCGCACGCCCGGGCCGGCCGTTCGTCGGCCGGCATCATGAGATGCGGCAGTTTCGATCCGTGCTCCATTCCTGCCGCGAGACCGGAGGCGGACGCACCGTTCTGCTGCGCGGTGAGGCCGGGATCGGCAAAACACGCCTGGTCGAGGAATTCGAACGCGAGGCACGGGAGTCAGGATTCCTTTCTCATACAGGCCTCGTGCTCGACTTCGGTGCGTCAACCGGACGTGGCGCAATCCAGTCTCTCGTGCGCGGCCTGTTGGCAGCCGACGGCTCAACTGACGGAGCTGCGAGTGCCACTGGCGTCGAGCACGCGCTCGCCAGCGGTTTGATCGACGCTGGCGACGCACTCTTTCTCGAAGATCTGGTCGATTTACCGATGGGGTTCGAGGACCGGGCGGTCTACGACGCCATGGACAATGAAATGCGCGTTCGCGGCCGACGCAACGCCCTGACCCGGCTCGTCCAACGCGCGAGCCGCCAGCAACCTCGGGTACTGGTCGTCGAGGATATTCACTGGTCGGACGAATCGACGCTTCGCGACCTCGCCGGACTATCGGAAACGATGGCGGGATGTCCGGCCGTACTCGTGCTGACAGTGCGGACGCACGGCGATTCGAGTGAAGAGCCGTGGCGCGTGGCGACCGGCGGACCGTATTCGCTGATCGATCTGGGTCCGCTGAGCGCCGGCGACGCGCATGCGATGGCCAGATCGTTTCCCGGGGCGCAGGCAGGTCTGGCGGGACGCTGCATCGAACGGGCGGCGGGCAATCCGCTGTTTCTCGAGCAGTTGCTGAACGATGCGCAGGACGGCGAAGGGACCGGCGTGCCGGGGTCGGTGCGAAGCCTCGTACAGGCGCGGCTGGATCGGCTTGATCCCGCCGATAAGACAGTGCTGCAGGCTGCCTCGGTGCTCGGCCAGTTGTTCGAGAAGGAGGCGGTCGATTTTCTCGTCGATGGCGCCGGCGCCGACGCGGATGCCGGCGTTGCGCTGGAACCGCTTGTGATCGGTCTGCTGTTACGACGTCAAGGCACCGGATTTATCTTCCATCACGCACTGATTCGCGACGCCATTTATGACGGGCTGCTGAAAAGCCGGCGCCGCGATTTGCATCGTCGCGCCGCACAGTGGTACGGCGAACGCGACCTCGTCCTGCGAGCCGAACATCTCGATCGCGCGGGAGAACCCGGGGCAGCGCTCGCCTATTGCGAAGCAGCGCGCTCGCAGGCGTCGGGGCACCGCCATGAAGCCGCGCTCCGGCTTGTCGAACGAGGTCTCGATCTCGCGGATCAACGTAGCGACCGCGCCGCACTCGAGTGTCTACATGGCAACGTCCTGCATGACCTCGGCGACATGAAGTCGGCACTTCATGCATTCGAAATCGCCCTCGAATATGCGACGACGGACGCGGAGCGTTGCCGCGCATGGATCGGGCGGGCCACGGTGAAACGGATCATCGACGATCTCGACGGTGCATGGGCCGACCTCGACTACGCCGCTGAAGCCTCCCAAGGCCTGTTGCGCGAAGAGGCGCGCATTCACTTCCTGCGCGGCAATCTGTGTTTTCCCCGCGGCGATATCGACGGCTGCGTGCGTGAGCACGGGCGCAGCCTTGCCCTCGCGCGCGACGCGTGTGATCCCGAACAGGAGGCGGCCGCGCTCGGCGGCCTTGGCGATGGCGAGTACATGCGCGGCCGGATGATCAGCGCCCACGCGGCCTTCAGCCGCTGCATCGAACTCTGCCAATGCCATGGCTTCGGACGGATCGAGGTGGCCAACCTTCCGATGCAGGCGATCACGACATGGTTTGCCGGCGAAGCCGCGCGCGCACTCGACGCCGCGCTCGCCAGCGTCGCCGCAGCGCAGAAAGTGGGGCATCCCCGCGCGCTCGCCGTCGCCCATCACGCTGCCTGGCACTGCCTGCACGATCGCGCGGAGTGGGATCATGCGTGGGAGCACGTCGCTCCTGCGCTACAGTGCGCGCGCGAGCTGAAATCAAGGCGCTTCGAAGGTGAAGCGCTCGCATTTCGCGCGGAATTGCATCGGGTCGCCGGCCGTCCGCGCGAAGCGCGCGCCGATATCGAAGCGGCGCTGTCGATCAGCCGGGAGACCGGCATGAACTACCTGGGCCCCGCTTATCTCGGCGTGCTCGCGCGCACGACGGACGACCCCGTTGACTTCGCACAGGCGCTCGCGGAAGGCGAAGCTTTGCTCGCGGCCGGAGCGGTGAGCCACAACCACTTTCTGTTTCGACGTGATGCGATAGATGCATGCATCGACCGCAAACGCTGGGATGCGGCCGCGCACCATGCTGCGGCCCTTGAAGACTACGCACGCCGCGAGCCATCGCCCTTTTCCGGATTTTTCGTGGCGCGCGCACGGGCGCTTGTCTCGTATGGAACCGGCAATCGCGATCCGGCATCGCTGAAGGAACTCCAGCGGCTACGGCAGGAGGGCAGCAGCCTGGGTTTCCTTTATGCGCTCCAGGCGATCGAGGCCGCGCTTGCGGGCGAGGCCGATAGAGGAGGATAGGGTCGCCGCGCTCACTCCTGTTGACGCCGTCCAACCATCACCGTATCTTGCAATCCAAGGTAAAGCGACATGACACGGCAGTTGTGTCTGACTGTTTTCCGTTGACCTGGCCACGACGATGAACATTGACGATCGGCTTCTCGAGAGCAAAATGATCGCGATCGAGCAGGCGAGATCATGGAGTCCGCGCGTCATTTCCAAGCTCGAGACTCTGATCAGGAGCGGCGACGAGCTGTCCGTCTACCGGGTCAATCCGCTGGCGTTTGCGCGAGATCGCGGCATAAGCGAGGCTGAATGCATTGACCTCTTTCTTCATGCGGCGCGATACGGATTGTTCGAGATGAACTGGGACGTTCTTTGTCCGCAGTCGGGAATGGTCCTCCACAGCTTCGGATCATTGCGCACTCTCAAGACCCATTACGTCTGTGGGCTATGCGACGTTACGGGCGAAACCGACCTCGACGATTTCATCCAGGTCACGTTTTCAATATCGCCCGAACTTCGGAGGCTGACGTTCCACGATCCCGAGTCGCTTTCCGTTGAAGATTTCCACTGGAAACTGCGATTTAACGGTGACGGTCGGTTCGCCGGCCAGCAAGTCCGGTTTCTCGACTTCTTGCGGGGGCTCGTGCGCGGCCTCACGTTCCTGCCGCCAGGTTCGACGACGACCCTGCAGGCTGTTCTTGGCCCCGGTGCCTTGACGGGTGTGAATGTCGAGACACAAGCCGCTCTCATTGTTCCGATCGCTGGTGAGGCCGCTACCTCGCCGACACTGTTGCAGGTCGGTTATGACGGTCAACGGTTTGCCCCGGCGCTCTCCGTTGTGCCGCCTGGTCCTGTCGTCATTCAAGTAAGGAATACCGGGAGCACGCGCGGGTCGCTGCTCTTGATCAATTGGCCTCCAGAGGTCGTCGCTCAGGCCATCAAGCCGCCGCTCGAATTCGAACCGTATCTCTCCGGCGGGGCGCTGGTGGCGCGACAAACCTTCCGGCGCCTGTTCCGCTCGGAGAACGTTGACGAGAAGGAAGGCCTTGGGATTCGGCAAGTGACGTTCGTTTTCACGGATCTCAAGGGTTCGACGGCCATGTATGAACGCATCGGCGATCTGAATGCGTACGGCCTCGTCAGACAGCATTTCGCCTTGCTCGAGATGATCGCACAACGGTATTCCGGCGCTATCGTAAAGACGATTGGCGACGCTGTGATGGCCGTCTTTTGTCGACCAACGGACGCAGTTTCCGCGTCGTTGAGTATCGTGGAGGAAATCGGGCGCTTCAATCGCGAACGTGGAGAACCGGCGATCATCCTGAAGATCGGGGCACATTGCGGGCCGTCGATTGCGGTGACACTGAACGACAATCTCGATTATTTCGGCCAAGCCGTCAACGTCGCCGCGCGCGTGCAGTCTCTCGCCGAGGCCGGGGAGATTTGCATTTCGGAAGCGCTCTATAGTGCGCCTGGGGTCCGCGACCTCCTTGGTGGCCGCACTGTCGTCGAATTTGAGGCTCCGCTTCGCGGCCTCCAGGGCAGAGCAAGCGTGTATCGCATCGTGTCCGAGTGGTGACGGCTTACCGCGCCGATCTTGCCTCCTCCTGCGGCTATTCTTGTTTGCTCAACGTTGAACCCGACAGGTGCCGTGATGGAGAAGAACGACGCAGCCGGTTTGCTCCCTATGCACGGCGTTCAGCCGCGTTCCGAGGAAACGCTCGCGACCTGGATTTGCTGGTCAAAGAAATCGTTCGACACGGACAGCGGATTTTGCAAGGTTGGCAGAACCCAAAGGAGCCAGCATGACCATAAGCAATGCGAGCAGAATAATCGGCGCAATGTTAATTGCGGCCATCGCGAGCGGCGCGGCCTATGCGAACGCGCAACAAGGTATGAGCGCGACGGCCGGCGCGGTCGCACAAAGGGTGGCGGCCTCGGGCTCGCCGCCTCGACCCAGGCCGGATACTTCGATAGTTCGTGACGTTCGCCGCGCCCTCAGGCGGGTACCGGATATGGATGATTCAGAGATTCACATCAGGGCGAGCCACGGCGTCGTCACGCTCACCGGATCGGTGCCGGAAAGCTGGCAGATCTCGCGCGCTGGCAATGCAGCAAGATCAGTGCTCGGAGTCAAGTCGGTGACGAACAGATTGACAGAGCGAAAGAGCGATGCAGCAAGCATTGAGCAACGTCTCGCGGCATCGGCCGGATAGGCTCGATGTTGATCTCATCACTTCGGGAAGCTCCACGAAGACGCAACGCGCGACTGTTGCGCGAAAACCTGATTTCGGGGTCGTTCTCGCCTCAGCTCGCTGCATTTAGCCCTTCACGCGTTCCGATCGCGGATCGTACGGCGCCCTAAGATGCACGATTGCCCTCACCTGTTCGCCCGCCACGTCGATCGTATAGCGGCCTTGCGTGAGCCACGCGGCATCGGCGGCACCATCGGCACGGTTCACGAAACCCATTGCAACCGGACATCGCAATGTATGCCCAAACGCGGCTGAGGTTACCGCCCCTACCGGCTTGCCGTCGCGCAAGATAGCTTCGCCACCCCACAGCATCAGATGTTCGGCGCCGTCGACCGTCAGGATCGCGAGACGCCGACGCAGCGGCGCCTCGCGCAGACGCAGAAGGGCGTCGCGACCGCGGAAGGCGATGTCCTGGTCGAGCTTGCAGGCGAACGCCAGGCCTGCCTCGAACGGATTGCAATCCGGCGAAAGCTCGCGGCCCCAGGCCCGATAGCCTTTTTATGACGCTATCGAGCGACGACATTCGCTGCGTCTCGAGCATACTGCGTGGGCGGCAGCCCGACATGACGCGTGAACGCGACGCTGAATGCGCTCGCCGAGCCGTAACCGACACGTTCCGCGATCACCGCGATGCTGACTTCGTTCCGGCGCAGCAGGCTCCTCGCGACGGCCATGCGCCACGACAACAGATACTCCATCGGTGCCACGCCGACTGCGCGGCTGAATCGATCGAAGAAAGAGGACCGTGAAAGCGCGGCGGTTTTTGCGAGTTGTGCGATCGTCCAGGGCTTGTGCGGACTCTCGTGCATATGACGGATGGCAAGCGCGAGACGGGCGTCGGCGAGGCCGCGGACGAGTCCGGGCGAGGCGCCTGTCCCCGTGGCTCGCAACGCTTCAATGAAGAGCACCTCGAGCAGTCGCGCCAGCACGACCTCGCGCGCGGGCCGCTGCGCGCGCGATTCTTCCCTCACGAGCTTGACGAGCGTCGCCAGCCTGGGTTCACCGCGCACGTGCGCGAGCTTGGGCAAGAGCGAGACAAGCAAGGCCGCATCCGGCGAACCGAATGCGCACAGGCCCGCAAGCCATTGGGCTTCTGGCGCGACCGATGCATCGCCGAAACGAAAGCTGCCGTCGGGCAGTGCCGCGGGCGCGATATCGGAGACGTCGTCATCGTCGGGCGGGTTGATGCTCGTCATCGTGAAGCTAAAAACTTCGGGCACGAGCACGAAGTCATCGGCCTGAAGAATGAGCGGCTCGCAACCATTGACGGATAGACGGAAGGAACCTTCGAGCACCACGCAATAGAACGGCTGGCCGACTTCCGTGCGGCTCGCGCGCCAGCGCCCGGCGCCGCTCAGCACTTTCGAGAACGTGGGCG
The DNA here is from genome assembly GCF_014397645.1 of Paraburkholderia sp. 31.1. Taxonomy (NCBI): domain Bacteria; kingdom Pseudomonadati; phylum Pseudomonadota; class Betaproteobacteria; order Burkholderiales; family Burkholderiaceae; genus Paraburkholderia; species Paraburkholderia sp. 31.1. The sequence goes on along the minus strand of NZ_VZQN01000033.1, from coordinate 84,147 downwards.
TCGGCCTCAGTAATGTGACGATTTCGGCGAGCGGGTCGATCATGATCGGACGATTTCGAATGAAACCTGGACGCTCAATTGTAGCGAGTCCGGGTGGTCAGGACTTATTGTGTTGGGACTGTCACCAACCACAGGATTCGACATGAAGACCGTCTTGATTACCGGTTGCTCGTCCGGCTTTGGCCTCGAAATCGCGCGTTATTTTCTGGATCGCGACTGGCGCGTTATCGCCACGATGCGCGCGCCACGCGAAGACGTCTTGCCGCGCTCCGATCGTCTTTCGATTCTCGCCCTCGACGTGAAGGACCCGCAAAGCATTCGCGCCGTCGTCGATGCCGCCGGTCAGATCGACGTGCTCGTCAATAATGCGGGTATCGGTTTTCTGAACGCGCTCGAAGGAACGCCGATGGACACCGTGCGCGATATCTTCGAGACCAACACGCTCGGTACCATTGCGATGGCGCAGGCCGTGTTGCCGCACTTCCGCGAGCGCCGCGAAGGTGTGATCATCAATGTGACGTCGACCGTCACCTGCAGACCGCTGCATTTGCTGTCGGTCTACACCGCGAGCAAGTCCGCGGTCAACGCGTTCAGCGAATCGCTCGCGCTCGAACTGGAGCAGTTCAATGTGCGCGTGCGTGTCGTGCTGCCGGGGCGCGCGCCTTCCACCCGCTTCGGCGAGAACGCGCAGGCACGTATGAAAGACGGATTCGCCGAGCCGTACGGCGCGCTCGTAGAGCAGATTTTCGCAAACTGGCAGAAAGAAACGGCCGTCACGCACGCATCGGATGTCGCCGAAGCGGTTTGGCTCGCAGCGACCGATTCATCGAGCCCGTTCAACATCCCCGCCGGCGAGGACGCTGTCGAGTGGTACAACGCGGCCGCTAAATAGGGGTGCCCTCAAGAAACGGATTTTTTCGTACGCTAAGACTGGAGCTTGGTCGATTTCGCAGCGCGCAACGGCCTGAATCGCCCCTTGGCGACGCGTTTGTTGGCGTGCCATACATAGTCACCTGTCAGGTTGACGTGGTTCCAGCCGAGCGGAGCGACGTGCGAAATCAGGCTGTCGTCGATCTCACGCTGCTGCCGCAAGGCGGCAATTGAACGCTCCAGATACACCGTGTTCCACAGCGTGATCACAGCCACCACAGGTTCAGGCCACTGGCCCGGTAGCGCTGGTTTTCGTACGAACGGTCCCGTATCTCGCCCAGACGATAAAAGAACACCGCTCGCGCCAGTGAATTGCGGGCTTCGCCCTTGTTCAGCCCGGCGGACACGCGCCGACGTAGAGCCGGATCCTGAAGCCACTTCAGCGTGAACAGCGTGCGCTCGATGCGGCCGAGTTCGCGCAAGCCGACAGCGAGAGCATTCTGGCGCGGATACGCACTCAGCTTGCGCAGGATGAGTGAAGCCGTCACTGTGCCTTGCTGAATGGACGCGGCTAACCGGACCAGATCCTGGAATTCCCGCTCGATCAATTTCCGGCTGATCGATCCTCCGATCAGCGACGACAGCGCCTGCCAATCGCCCGGCTCGCCGGGCACATACATATATCAGATCCTGGCGGGCGGGCGCCGCCCGGAAATCGAAGGTGTCGAGGAAAGTCGGGGAATAGCGCCGCATCTGCGTGTAGTGGTCAACGAGGAGTGCCGTGGAATCGAATTCCGCGTTACGTGCGAGCTGTTCCGCTTCGCGCACGCTTGCGGTAAAAGTCTCCCACGGCACAATGGCCTCGATCGCGCGGAACGGATCGTCCCCGGTTTCCTTTGCGGCGATCAGTGCGCCGCCGACTTCCGCATAGAGACGCACCTTGTCATTGACGGCTTTACCCTCGGCCGCGAAGCGCTTTTCATACTTGTGCTTGGCCTTGGTGAAGAACGATCCAATCAGGCGATCATGCAGGTTGAGAGTCTGATCGGTCAGCGTCGCGGCCGTACCGGCGCTCGCACGCGTGGCGCTGACGACAATCATGATTGCGGCGGTGTAGACGCGCCGGCCGAGAAAGCGCACCGAGAATGGCGTGGTACGACCGGCGACAGTCGGCGCAGCAGAAGCTGTAGCGGAACTCGCAGTGGCAGCGAGCTTCGTATGAAATTCCGCGCGGCTTGCGCGGGTAGCGGGCGCTATGGAGTACGCCACCGCAGCGACAACGCTGCGCGCGGGTCTGTTTGGCGTAGTCCTGATCGATACGTAACAGCAGGTGATAGAAGTTGGGATCGCAGGCACTCACGTGGCACACTCTGGCAGTCTCGGTTCTTGGCAGACACGAGACTCTCCCCTGGGCGTCGTTTGTACAAGATGCCTGAGGGAGACCCCCTCCGCTACATCACGCAAGCTGCTCAAAACGCCCCCAATTCCCATCGATTTACGTGCTCACGCTCACTAGCGTACGAAAAAATCCGAATCTTGAGGGCACCCCAACTTCTCCACCGTAACCGGGTTGTCGGCCTGAATCACATCGGCAGCCTGCGTGAAGAAACGTCGCATCACACGCCATAGGCGTGCGCCGGCAATGCCGACGGTTCCTTTGCCGGAATTATGCCCGGCTCGGAAACCACCAGTTCCACTCATCGCACTGTTCAAATTTCCGGCCCCAGCTCTCGTCAGCATCTCATAACAACCTATTCAGATGAATAGGTTTATCTCAAAAAATATGTGAAGTAAAAATCATGACTCGGATTTCTGAAGTTAAGGAAACGCTGATTTATTCAGCTCGGTGATCATCGCTGGCGTAGGCGAGAACGCTATAGAAGGCAGCTCACGGAACAGACCCACGACGATGAAAAGGCAGATCGGCTTCGTGGAAGCGGAAATTGCAGTCCAGAAACGAGTGACGAGGTGCCAACGCTTCCTGGCCGAGATGGATAAGGTCGTTGCGTGGCAGCGCCTGCTGTCGGTAATCTAGCCGCCCTATCCGAAGGGCACGAGAGACCATCGTTTACGCGTCCAATTCACCGAATTGAGCGTCGATGCGCTTCGTCATCCGGAAAGTTCAACGCCATCTCGCCTGCAACTTGGGCAGTTTGTCCATTGATCAGCGTTTCCTTAACGATAATTCTGGATGTCGGTAATCACATGCCACTGAATAAAAAGTTCATTTATCCGATGACCGAAGTTCCTTGAGCAGCGCGCCATTGGCAAATGAAAGTGTCTATCGTTTAGCTATCGCGCAATTCGGTTGGTTCGACTGCGTGATATCGACGGATGTACCAGTATCGTATTGGTTTCACCGCCTGTCCGGGGGGAGCCTTTCAGACGAGTTCGAACCTGTGCAGGAGATATTGATAAATGACCTACATCGTTGGATCGGGTTGCGACGGGTGCAAATATACGACTTGCGTTGATGTATGCCCAGTCGACGCCTTTCGTGAGACTCCAACGTCTCTCGTCATCGATCCGGAGAGCTGCATTGATTGCGGCGTATGCGAGCCGGAATGTCCGGTCGAGGTGATTTTCAGCGCGCGCGACGTCCCGGTGGGCGAAGCGGGTGCAATCGAACTGAATCGCACGATGGCGGCCGTCTCGCCGTCAATCACGCAAAGCCGAAGGGAGCGTGCCAGACGTCCGGTACGTCCAGCTACCCCTTCTTTCCACTGACAAAGAAGCCTTCATATGATCACAATCCAAGATATGCCCGTTGCAGACTGGGTCGCACACATGGAACGCGCGGATGCGTCGGACTGGGCGAAGAGCAACGAGAACGCCACGCTGCGGGCCGAAATCGTCGCCGCATGCGCACGGCTAGGCGAACTCGCTTACCGCGACCGCGACGAGCGTGCACTGGCGGAGATGCACCTGACGCTCGCGCTGATCTATGCGAAAGATTTCGAGTCCGCCCGCATCGAGCATGTCGGCCGCGAGACGCAGCCGATTCTGCGCGACATCGCGGCGTCGCTCGAACGCGCGATGCTGAACGCCGAGCTCGGGCTGATCGACGATCGGCAGGTGAGCGACTATCCGCGGACCGGCACCAAGTATGTCACTTGGCTGAAGAAGCTGATTTCGCAGCACACGTCGAGCGTGCATTCGCTGTACAACGACTTCATCGCGAAAGAGGCGACCCGGGAAGATATCGCGTTCTACCTCGCGCAGGAGACGAACCTCGATCCGCGCTTCGACGACATCCTCGCGCTGATGCAGGTCGGCACCGAAGTCGGCCAGAAGCTCGAAATCGCGAAGAATTATTTCGACGAGATGGGCAACGGCGAGCCCGCGCGCGTGCACTCGAAGATGTTCAGCCATGCGCTCGGCTCGATCGGCGTCGACGGCGAATTCGTCGCCGAGAACATGCTGCTCGACGCTCGGATATCCGGCAATCTGTCAGCGTGCCTCTCGCTGTATCGGCGCCACTATTTCAAGGCGGTTGGCTATTTTGGCGTGACCGAATACATCGCGCCGCGCCGTTTCAAGCACGTCGCGGAAGCGTGGCGCCGTAACCGCCTTCCGGAAGCAGGTATCGCGTATCACGACGAGCACATCGTGATCGATACGCATCACGCGAACGGCTGGTTCAATAACGTCGTCGCTCCGTTGGTCGACGCGGATCCCGCGATTGGCCGGGAAATCGCGATCGGCGCGGTGATCCGGATGAACTCGTCGGAGCGCTATCTGGACAAGCTGCTGTCGGTGCTCGAAGCCCGCCGCCGCGTGCCGGTCGCGGCGTGAGCGGCAACCGCATCCCCCAATCTTGAGAACAAACATGCCCCTGAACGAACAAGGTTTCGACATCGTCAAGCTCCCGGCGGTTGACCAGGCACTTCTGAACAGCTTCGACGATCTGCATCCAGACATCTACATCGGCAACCGCAGCCGCTTCCGCCGTTTCTCGCAGTACAAGATGACGCATCGAGACGGTCGCTGGCAGTTCGAACTGCTACCGCATCGGCCTTACATGACGTTCTCCAAATACAACAAGGTCGCCGGAGGAATCCAACGGCACTACGAGCCGTTGCGCGTTGATTTCACCGAGCAGATCGCTACTGGTGCCAAGGCGATTCCGTTGCCGACCAACGACGAATGGCAGATCAACGTTCACCAGTACCGCGTGATCGCCAACGACAAAGTTGCCGGCGTTCCGGTGCCCGAAGGCCCGCATCAGGACGGGCACGATTTCGTGATGATCGCTGTGATGAAGCGTCACGACATTACCGGCGCGGAAATGAGCTTGCTGCCGCTCGGCGGCGAGGGCGAAGCGTTCTTCAAGGCGACGGTGCAGGAAGGCGAGGCGGCGCTGCTCGACGATCGCCAGATGTTCCATTACGTCACCGACATCGAGCCGATCGAAACCGAAGGCCATCGCGACATCTTCGTGATCGCGTTCTCGCGCTGGGCCGATCGTTGGCACGGCGAGGATTTCGAGCGCAAAGTGGCCACCGAGGAACTGAAGGCCGGGGCCGGCGCAGCCTGATCGAACGAAACGAATGGAGATAACGATGAGTGAATTTTCACGCGACATTCTGTTTAGCCGAATGATCGGTCTGGTGACGCAAGCGCAGATGGATGCACTTGCGGGCAAGCGCGTCGCGGTGCCGGGCTGCGGTGGAACCGGCTACACATACGCCGAATGTCTAGTTCGGATGGGCGTGGGCGGGATCAACGTCGCCGACGCGGATACATTCGGTCCGGAAAACATGAATCGTCAGTTCGGCTGCACGGTGGACACGATCGGCAGAAAGAAGTCCGACGTGCTGAACGAGCGGCTGGCGTCGATCAATCCGGAAGTTTCGATTTGTACATTCGACTATCTGGACGAGCACAACATCGACGCGTATCTGACCGACGTGGACCTCGTGTGCGACACGCTGGATTTCTTCATAATCCGACCGCGCCGTCTGCTGTATGCGAAGGCGCGCGAGCGCGGCATTCCGGTGCTGATTTGCTCGCCGGTCGCGTTCGGCGTGACCGGGCATCTATTCGATCCGCACGGCATGTCGTTCGACGACTACTTTGGTCTCAACGACGAGCAGGACGAACAGGCGCAGCTTGAGCGCTTCGGCAACGGGATAACGCCTGCGATGCTGTATCGCGCGTACGCGGAATCGCCGTCGCTCGACTTCGGCGCGAAGAAGGTGGCCTCGCTCAGCGCGAGCTGTCTGATGGCAACGTCGTGGGGCTCGTCGCTCGCACTGATGATGCTGCTGGGAATCGAGCACGAGTTCAAGGCCGTGCCGTACTGCTACCAGTTCGACATTCGCGCGGCCCGGTTCTGCGAGGTTGCGTCGCCGGCCGACACAGCCAGGAATGCGACCGCGCACGCGCGTGTCGTCGATTGCTGCTGACGGGGGGCGTATGTCGGGACCTGCCACTTACACGATTCAGGACTGGGTATTTCGCGATGCGGCCGGACGCTATGAGATTGATCTCGGCGACAGCAACGCGCCGTGCCTGACGGTCGGGGATATTGCGGACGCGTCGCGCGTCGTGCTCGATTACGGCAGCGATCGCGGCAGCGCGCGCCTGCGCGAGCAGGTGGCGGCGTTGTACCGGTGCCCGTCGCGCGAGGTCGGCATCGCGCACGGCGCTCAGGAGGCGCTGTATCTGATCTATCGAGCGTTGCTGCGGCCAGACGATCACGTGATAGCGTTCAAGCCTGGCTGGGCGCAGTCGTGGAACGTGCCGGCACGGATCGGGTGCGCGCTAACGGTGCTCCAGTACACGCGCGACTTCGATCTCGATCTGGAAGCCATCGCACAGGCGATCCGGCCGAATACGCGGGCGCTCGTGCTGAACGTGCCGTGCAATCCGACCGGGCGCGGCATCACCGACGACGACCGACGGCATCTGATCGCGATGCTGCGCGCGCGGCGAATCCACCTGATCGCGGACGAGGAGTATCTGCAGGACTTTGGCGAATCGTTCGTGCACGACTACGAGCAGGCGGTTTCGGTATCGAGCCTGTCGAAGCTGTTCGGTGCGCCGGGGTTGCGGGTCGGCTGGATGTGCGGACCGAAGGAGATCGTCGCCGCCGCGATGGCGTACAAGCACGAAACGACTATCTCGAACTCGGTGTTGTGCGAGTCGCTCGCGAGCGCGGTGCTTGTCGAGCGCGACCACTACCTGCGTCACTATCGCGCGTTGATCGGAGCCGGTAGCCAGATTTTGCGCGAGTGGGTGCGCCGTCATGCCGGGGAGGTCGAACTCGTCGAGCCACAGGGCGCGCCGTTCTGCTGGCTGCATCTGCGCTCGGCGGAGCCGTCGCTTGAGTTTTGTCGGCGTGTATTGATCGATACCCGTGTGCTGACGATGCCGGCGGAGGTCTTCGATCGCGAGCGGGGGATGCGCCTGACATTCGCACGCGAAGCCGGGGAGCTTCGCGAGGGCTTGCGGCGCATCGCGTCTCAATTCACTTCGCAAGTCGCGTGAGTGCGACCGGAAAAGAGATATGAATAAACGACACATTTTCATCGACGGCGCGTCCGGCACGACGGGATTGCAGATCCGCGACCGTCTGACACGCCATCCGGGTGTGAAACTGATCGATATCGATCACTCGTCGCGCCGTGAGGTGGAAGCGCGCTACCGGATGATGCGTGCGGCCGACGTCACGATCCTGTGCTTGCCGGATGACGCGGCGCGCGACGCGGTCGCGCTTGCAGCGGATGCGGGCTGCCGGCTGCTCGACGCGAGCTCCGCGCATCGCATCGCGGACGGCTGGACGTTCGGTCTACCGGAACTGCACCCGGGGCAACGTGCGCAGATCCGCGACGCCGCGCGCGTATCGAATCCCGGATGCTATGCAACGGGCGCGATCCTGCTGCTGCGTCCACTCGTGGATGCGGCGCTGTTGCAGGCTGATCGCGAGTACGCGGTGACGGCCGTGTCGGGCTACACGGGCGGCGGCAATCGGCTGATCGAGCGTTACGAGGCGGCGGGCGCGCACGCGCCGGCCTTCGCCGCTTATGGCCTCGATTTCGGACACAAGCACGTCCCGGAGATCGCCAAGTGGTCGGGGCTCGGAAGGGTGCCGTGCTTCCTGCCGGCGGTCGGCAACTTCCGTCAGGGGATGCTCGTATGCGTGCAGCTCGACGATCTGCCAGGCGTGCGTGCAAACGATTTACACCACGGTCTGTCAACCTTCTACGCGAACGAGCGTTGCGTGCGCGTGCGGCCGTACGGCGAAACCGATCCCGAGACCGCGCCGTTCCTGACGCCGCATGAGATGGAGGGCAGCAATCACGTCGATCTGTACGTGTTCGGCCCTCGTGACGGCTGTCGCGCGCTGCTCGTCGCGAAGCTGGACAACCTGGGCAAGGGCGCGTCCGGCGCCGCGGTGCAGAACCTCAACATTATGCTGGGCCTCGACGAGCACACGGCCACCGTGCTCGAACGGTGACGCGGATTGATCGCGTCTCCGACATCGACGGGTCGAGCTACCATTTTTCACCTTCTCACATGCGCAACGAATCGTTCGATTTTCGAAAATACGATGCTCTCGGCAACGACTATCTGGTTGTCGATCCGCGGCATTGCGGTCTGCGAATGACGCCGGAGACGGTGCGCAAACTCTGCGACCGGCATCACGGTGTCGGCTCGGACGGCATCGTGCTCGGCCCGATCGTCGACGGCGGGCGGCTGGGCTTACGGCTCTTCAATGCGGACGGCAGCGAATGCGAAAAAAGCGGTAACGGGCTGCGCATCTTCGCCCGTTCGCTGATCGACGCTGGCTATGTGAGTGCGTCGAAGTTCACAGTCCGGCTTGAATACAGTGGACAGGACATCGACGTCGACTGCCTCGACTGCCGCGACGACCTCATCAAGGTCGCGATGGGCGCGTATGCGCTGCACGGTCCGGGCCTTCCCGTGCGCGCCGACGGGTGTGACTTCATTGACCGGCCGATTAGGCTTCGTGACACGGAGGTGCGTGCGAGCTGCGTCGACATGGGCAATCCGCATTGCGTCGTAATCGGTGAGCCGGTGAACGAGGCGACGGCGCGTTCTTTCGGAAGGGAAATATGTAGTCATCCATATTTTCCGAACAAGACCAACGTCCAGTTCGTGGAAGTGATTGCCCACGACCGGCTGAGGATCGAGATCTGGGAGCGGGGCGCAGGATACACGCTCGCGTCTGGCAGCAGCAGTTGCGCGGCCGTCGCCGCGTGCCGCGAACTCGGGCTCGTAGACGATCGCGTGACGGTCGAGATGCCGGGCGGAACGGTCGTCGTAGAGATCGGCAGCGGCAGGAACGTATTCCTGACCGGCCCCGTCAAGTGCGTGGCTGCGGGCGTTTTGGCCGACGATCTGAAGCGCGGTCTGACTGACGCACAACGATAATTTTGCATGGAACCGGAGACGTCAATGAAATTCGTTCACCGCGACGCCGACGAGGGCGATCTGCCGCGCATCGTCGACATCTACAACCATGCGGTGCTGACGCGCGAGTGCACGTGCGATCTCCGGCCGATCGATGTCGAATCTCGCGTCGAATGGCTACGCAAGCATCGCGGGTCGCGCCGGCCGGTATGGGTGGCCATCGACGGCGATGCGCCCAGCTCGCCCGTAGCCGGCTATTTGTCGTTCGACTATTTCATGAACGAGCGCGAAGGCTACTTCGTGACCGCGGATCTCGCGATCTATCTGCATCCGGACTATCACGGCAAGGGCCTCGGGCGCTATCTGCTCGACGCGGCGATCCGCCATGCGCCGTCGCTCGGCATCGAAGTGCTCGCCACGACGATCTTCGCGTCGAACACCGCGAGCATCAGGCTGTTCGAGCGGGCGGGGTTCGCAACTTGGGGCGTAATGCCGCGCGTCGCCCGGCTCGGAGACGTCGAACGCGATCTCGTGATGGTGGGGCGTCGCGTGACGACGGACTGAAGGCTAATCGAAAAAAGATATCGAATGTATACGACAGAAGCACCCCCAATCCCGATCAGAAACGTCCTTTCGTCGAGGAACATCCGCTGGTGGCGGAAGCGACGCGGCTCCGCCTGGTGAGGTTGGACCAGAGCCTGAACATCGTCGTCAGCGGACGCGACGGCGACGCGCTCGCGCAGTTCCGCTGCATCGGGTCGTGGTTTCGGATTTTTCTCGATCTGGACGTTCCAAGCGCGCGCGGCCTGTCGTTCTTCCGCCGCTTCGTCGCTCTGGGCGCCGCGCGCCAGTGCGCGAACTCGTGGCGTCGACCGTCAACTTGCATTGGCACCGTCGACAGCCATGTGACGGGCATTCTGCGCGTGTTGGACGCCGCCAACCGCGGGCATGCGATCGCGAAGACGATCGAGCTGGAATTGAACTGCGCGTCCAAGACGCGACGATCCGGGACCTGCCGTACGCCGCGTAACGCGGCTGACGCGCAGCGGCGCCGGCCTTTTCTCTGACCTTAACTGACCACGTATTCATGAAACCGATCGATCTCGCCCGTCTAGTCCTCCTGTCGGCCATCTGGGGCTCGAGCTTCCTGCTGATGCGCATCGTCGTTCCCGGCACCGGCATCGTCACCACCACCTTCCTGCGCGAAGGCCTCGGCGCGTCCGGGCTCGCGCTGGTGCTGCTGTTCGCCCGTCTGCCGTGGCGGTTCGACGGCAAGCTGCATCTCGCGATGCTACTCGGTGTGTTGAACTCGGCCGTGCCGTTCCTGCTGTACAGCGTCGCGGCGGAAGTGCTGCCGTCAGGCTATTCCGCGATCATCAACGCGACTACGCCGATGATGGGCGTTGTGATTGGCGCGATGTTTTTCGCGGAGCGCGTCACACCTGCAAAGTCACTGGGCGTCGTGGTGGGTCTGTGCGGCGTCGGCGTGCTGACACAGCGCGGGCCCGTGACGTTCGGATGGCAGGAGTTGCAGGGTGTCGTCGCGTGTTTGCTCGCGGTCGCGTGCTACGGCTTCTCGGGCTTCCTGACGCAACGCTGGATCGCCGGTCGCGGCGGCCTCGACAACCGTCTGCTCGCGTTCGGCAGCCAGTTCGGTGCGGTGGTCGTGCTGGTGCCGCTGTTCGGGTATCAGGCATTCCTTCACGCCGCGCATCTGCCGTCGGAACCGGGCACGTGGCTCGCGATCGCGGCGCTCGGGTTCGGCTGCTCGACGCTCGCCTATTTGCTCTATTTCCGGCTGATCGCCGACATCGGCCCACTCCGCTCGATGAGCGTGACGTTCCTGGTGCCGCTGTTCGGCGTGGTGTTCGGCGCAATCTTCCTGCACGAGCGTCTGACGCTCGCGCACCTGACGGGCGGCCTGTTGATCGCCGTCGCGCTGTATCTGGTGCTTGTGCCATCGCGCTCGAGCGCGGTTCGCGTACGCGCGTCGTTGCCGAGCCGTTGACGCGGCGCGTTGCGCAGCGTCGCTACTATCCCGTGAATCTTTCATTGAGTGCCAGGAGTCATGCATGAAAACTTTGGCGGTAGCGCTGCAATGGACGCTTCCATTTCTTATCGTGCTGTCGGTGCTAGAGGGGCTGGCGTTCCGGTGGCTGGCCCGCAACGACTATGCGTGGAACGAGAACCTCGTGTCGGGCATACTCGGCGCGATGGACATCGGGTCCGAGGTGCTCGCCGCGAGCGTCGGCGTGGGCCTGTTTCAATGGCTGTGGGATCACCGCTTGTTCACGATCCCGGTCGCCACTTGGTGGGGCATGCTGCTGTTGTTCGTCGCCGTCGATTTCGCGTATTACTGGCAGCATCGGTTCGCGCACGAGATCCGCTGGTTCTGGGCGAGTCACATGGTTCACCACACGCCGACCCATTACAACCTCGCGATGGGATATCGGGTAAGTTGGCTCAGTAAGATCACCGGCATTTTCCTGTTCTACACGCCGTTGATCTGGCTCGGCTTCTCGCCGGGCTGGGTGTTCGTGATGCTCGGCCTGAACCTGCACTATCAGTTCTGGCTGCATTCGCCGTTGATAGGCCGGCTCGGCTGGTTAGAGCACCTGCTCAACACGCCGTCGCATCACCGTGTCCATCACGCGTCGAATCCCCTTTATCTGGACAAGAACTACGCCGGTGTTCTGATTTTCTTCGACAAGATGTTCGGCACGTTCGTCGAGGAGCGCGACGACGAACCTTGCCGCTATGGCCTGGTTCATCCGATCGGATCAAACAATCCATTGCGCCTTTCACTGCACGAGTGGGTCGCGATGGCGCGCGACGTCTGGAATGCGAAGACGCTGCGCGGATGTGTCGGCTACGTGTTCGGTCCGCCGGGATGGCGTGAGCGGGAGCGAGGGGACCGCGACGCGGGGCAGCAGGGCACTTCTCGAAACGTAAGCGCCAGTGTCGAGTAAGCGCTAGGGCATGTCATCTTGATCGGGAGGTCAAGTGAGCTTCCCCCGGAATTTCGCCTTCCAGTAGTGGCGGTTGTTTCGTCATTGCGGATGGCCTGGAGTGGTCGTACGGGTGGTCTGAGCGACGTGGGTCAAAGCCGCATTACACATTGAGCGATTGCGAGGGTGTCAGGCGAGAATGGTGCCCCATTTTCTACTGCGCGGTTTCCATGCTCCCAATCGCCCCATCCTCTTCTGACAAACTGACTGACGACGATCGCGCTTCAGGCGCTGACGGGTATCCGCCGGCCTGAACAAGGGCGAAGCCCGCAATTCACTGGCGCGAGCGGTGTTCTTTTATCGTCTGGGCGAGATACGGGACCGTTCGTACGAAAACCAGCGCTACCGGGCCAGTGGCCTGAACCTCGTGGTGGGCTGCGATCACGCTGTGGAACACGGTGTATCTGGAGCGTTCAATTGCCGCCTTGCGGCAGCAGCGTGAGATCAACGACAGCCTGATTTCGCACGTCGCTCCGCTCGGCTGGAACCACATCAACCTGACAGGTGACTATGTATGGCACGCCAACAAACGCGTCGCCAAGGGGCGATTCAGGCCGTTACGCGTGGCCAAATCGCCTAGGGCGAAGTCTTAGCGTACGAAAAAATCCGTTTCTTGAGCGCACCCCAAATAGCACGAGTAAAAATCGCGGAGGTGAGAGCCTCGGGCCTCAGACCTGGCCGATGCCGCCGTCATTCATCAAATCCGCGCCCGTCATATAGGAACTCTGTTCGGAGGCGAGAAAGAGCGCCGCGCTGGCCATCTCCTCGGCGCGGGCGAGTCGACCAATCGGGACCATGCTCTTGTACATGCTCACCAGATCCTCGCGTGTCGCCGACTGGGAGTCGAGAATCGGGGTGTCGGTGACACCGGGGCTAAGCATGTTGACGCGAATGCCGCGATCCTTGAATTCGGCGGCCCAGGTGCGGGCATAGGAACGCAACGCGGCCTTGGTCGCCGCGTAGGCGGTATGACCAGGGATGCCCATGACGTGCATGGCCGACGAAACCAGGATGATCGACCCACCACCTGTCATCATCGGCAGCAGCTTCTGCACCAGAAATACCGGGCCGCGCGCCATGAGGTTGAATGCCTTGTCGAAATGCTCAGGCGTGATGGTGTCGATCGAAGCCTGCTCGGTAAAGCCCGCGTTCGACACGATGATGTCGACGACACCTTTTTCGTCCCTGACTGCCGCAGCGACACGGTCGAGGTCATCGAGATTCGCGGCGTCGGCCTGAAGCGCGGTAACGTTGCGTCCGAGCAGTTTGACGGCCTCGTCGAGCTGGCCTTGGCGCCGACCGAAGATAAAGACGTGAGCACCTTCGGCGACGAATCGCCTGGCGATCGCCAGGCCGATACCCGTCGTTCCGCCGCTAATAACCGCGATCTTCCCTGTGAGAGTAGACATTGAAGCTTCTGCCTGTTGGTGAATGGAAGTGACATCGTAATTGCGGCCACTGCGAATGATAATCGGCGGATTTATCATAAGATCCATTCACCGAGAGAATAGATCGCACGAGAGAAATACAATGGATCGGTTTCACGAATTGAACGCCTTCTTCGCCGTCGTTGAAGCGGGTGGCTTTTCCGCCGCGGCGCGCAGAACCGGCGAGTCACAGTCCGCGATCAGTAAGTCGATCGGCGCGCTGGAAAAGCGCCTGGGCGTGCTGCTATTCAACCGAAGCACACGCAGCGTGACCCTGACGGATCAGGGGCAGAAATACTACGAACGCACCAAGCCGTTGCTGGACGAGATTGAGGTGGCCGACAGCGAACTGACCAGCAGCACGCTGGATGTCTCGGGGCTGGTCCGGATCGCCTCTGCCTCTACGTTCGGTCGCCTGCACGTTGTTCCGCTCATTCCCGAGCTGCTGTCGCGCTATCCTGGTCTGCGGGTCGATCTCGTGTTGTCGGATTTCGTACGCGATATGGTCGAGGATCGAATCGATCTCGCGATTCGAGTGGGCTCCGTCAACGATCCGGATTCGGTCGTGAAGCGGATTGCGAGCACCCCGCTGGTCTGCGTCGGATCGCGTCGCTATTTCGAGCAATACGGTGTACCGAAGGATCCTACCGAACTCGCCAATCACAATTGCCTGCTCTACGGCGGTCTGATGGAGTCGGCAAACTGGCCGTTTCATGGGCCGCGAGGCCGATTCAGCGTACCGGTGCGAGGCAACCTGTCGTCGAATAGCGTCGAGACAATACGATCGGCCGTGCTCGCGGGCGTGGGAATCGGCCTCTTCGCGAAGCTCTCGCTCGCCGACGAACTCAAGCATCCCGACATTGTGACCGTGCTAGACGACTTCATTCGCGACGCCCGTGATGTAAGCATCATCTGGCCGAGGCGTCGTTTCGTGCCTGCGCGCGTGCGCAGGGTGACTGACTATTTTGCGGCTGCGCTGCCGCAGCGCTTGTAGGAGCGACGTCCGTGAACTAAAAGCTGGCTGGCGGCACTGCGTGCGTCTGAATCAGTCGATTCCGGCGTGCACTTCAAACGCCGTCCGTCACGCAATGTTCGCGAGCGGCGCGCGTCGAGTGCCTGCGTCGCTCGACATCGAATCCCGCACATGGCGCGCGAATTCCTGTGCCGCTGGCTGAACCGTCGCGGGCAATCGCAGACAGATCGCGAACGGAGGCAGTACAGGCAAGCCGCTGACTCGAAACGTGAGCGTCTCCAGATCGGCCGGCACCGTGGAGGCGAACCAGGCCGTGATCGCGAGGCCCGCGCGCACCGTTGCGGCGGTCGCCTCGATGTTTCCGCTCTCGAACACCGTGCGCCACGCAATGCCCTCGTCCGCGAGCGCGCCGAGCACCACCGGACGGAAAGCACAACGCTCGTCTACCATCGACAGCGGCAACGGCCGCTTCTGCCATGCATCACTGCCGCGCCCCTTGACCCACACCAACGGCTCGATGCAGACCACTTCACCTTCGGCTTCGCTTGCGACATATTCGACCAACGACACGTCAACCCGACCGCTATTCACCGCTTCGCTCAGCTCTGGCGACGCCGCGCACACCAACGAAATTTCGACGTGCGGATGCGCCTCGGCGAATGCCTTCATCGCGGGCGCGAGCCGCGTCACGAGATCGTAAGGCACGCCCACCCGCAAGGCGCCGCGCAACGGCTGGCCGGTCATGTCGGCCCAGATTTCATCGTTCAGCCGCAGCAGCTTGCGCGCCTTCACGAGAAACTGCTCGCCCTGGTGCGACAGTTCCAGCCGGCGCGTCTTGCGAACGAACAGAAGGCAATCCAGCACATCTTCGAGGCGCTTCACCTGTTGGCTCACGGCGCCTTGCGTCATGTGCAGCAGATTCGCGGCGACCGTCATGCTGCCGCTATCGGCGACGGCAACGAAGGTGCGGACCAGATCGAGGTCGAGATTTCGGCTCATCTATGCATTATGCGGCGTAATGTACCGCATCAATATTATTAGCTTTCACGATGCCTTGACGATCCGTACAGTGCGAATTCATTGATCCGAATGTGCACCGATGACCTCGATTCTGCCGCTTCTGCTCTTCGTCGCCGTCGCGACCGTGACGCCCGGCGGCGCGACCACGCTCGCCGCCGCCTCAGGCGCACGCTTCGGCTTCGTACGCTCGATACCGCTGATGCTCGGCATCGCTATGGGCCTCGCCTTGCTCGCTGCGCTCGCCGCACTCGGGCTTGGCGGTCTGCTTCTCACGCTGCCGTCGCTGCAAACGGCGGTGAGGACACTCGGCTCCGCGTATCTGCTGTGGCTCGCGTGGCGCATCGCGCGCAGCGGGCCGCCAAACGCGAGCAATGGCCCCGTGCGCCCGGTTTCGCTCGTCAACGGTTTCCTGCTGCTCTGGCTCAACCCGAAAGGCTGGGCGATGACGGTTGGCGCGGCGGCGTCTTTCGCGCTGCTCGCAAACAATCCGAACCGCCTCGCGATGCTGCTCGGTGCAGCGTTCGGGGTGACTGCGTGCGCGTCGCTCGCGCTGTGGTGTGCGCTCGGCGTGCTATTCGCCCGGCTGTTTCGGACGCCGCGCCACTGGCGCATTCTCAATCTCGCGATGGGTGTGCTGCTCGCCGCATCCCTCATTCCGACCTGGAGATAAGCATGTCTTCCCATCCGTTCGCCGAATCGTTCGACCTTGAAGCCGCGTTCGCCGATGTGTCGGATCATGGGTCGCCGAAAGTTGTCGCACAGGTCAACGATCAGTACGTGAAGGTCGCGAAAGTGCGCGGGCAGCTCGTGTGGGACGACCACGAGCACGAGGAGCTTGCCGAAGAACACGAGCACCCCGATATCGAGACCTTGCTGGATGAATCCATTCGAGACGCCGGAGACGTCGGCATCGTCTGGCCGAGGTGCCGTTTCGAGCGTGCATGGCGCCTCCGCTCGAGTCGACGCTGAAAGGCGTGCTCAGTGCAGTTTGACGTGCGGCGCAGTGCTTCGACGGAGCCGATGCGCGAGGGTATTGACGATCATGCGTGCATAGCCATGCAGCGCTGCAACGTGCATCCGATACAGCGACAAATACATGAAGCGAGCAAGCAGTCCGTCCACGAGCATGCTGCCGCCGATAAGACCTCCCATCAGACTCCCAACCGCATTCGCGTGCCCGAGCGACACTAGCGAGCCGAGATCGCGATAGGCAAACTCCGGAAGCTTTTGCCCCTCGATGCGTCGCGCAAGTGCCTTGACTAAAAAAGATGCCTGCTGATGGGCCGCCTGGGCGCGCGGTGGAACATTGCGCTCGAAACCCAACCATGGACAGGCCGCGCAATCGCCGAATGCGAATATATGGTCGTCGAGATCCGTTTGAAGCGTGCGACGCACACTGAGTTGCCCCAGATGATTGACTGTCAGCCCATCGAGCGTTGAAAGCACCGCGGGTGCCTTGATGCCCGCGGCCCACACCGTGAGATCCGCACGTATCGTCTTGCCGTTTTTCGTGCGGATGAGTCCGGGCGCGACCTCCGCGACCCGCTCGTCGACCATCAACTTGACATTGAGTTTGTCCAGCAGTCCGGCAGCTGCGGTGGACACGCGTTCTTTCAACGCTGGCAGAATCCGCGGCCCAGCTTCAATGAGCACGATCCCGACGTCGTGTGTGGGGTCGAGCCGATGCAAGCCGTATGATGAAAGTACCTTCGCCGTATTGCGCAATTCGGCGGACAATTCCACGCCCGTAGCGCCCCCACCAACGATCGCGACCTGAACACGAGGCGCGTGATCGACGGGCACGCCACATGCACTCCGCTCACCGGCGTCTCGTTGTTGTTCGGCGCGAATGCAAGCTGAAATCAGGCGCTTTCTGAAGCGTTCCGCTTGAGCGACGTTGTCAAGCGCGAGCGAATTTTCTGCCGCGCCCGCCACGCCGAAGTAGTGCGTTGTACTACCGATGGCAAGAATCAACGAGTCGTACCCGATTCGGCGCGGCGGTACCAGTTCGGTTCCGTCGTCATCGAGCAGTGGCGCAAGCAGGACCTGCCTCGAGCCACGATCCAGTCCGACAAGTTCGCCCTGGATGAACTGGAAGCCGTGCCACTGGGCTTGCGCGGCGTACGCCAGTTCCTGTGCGAATGGGTCCAGACTTCCTGCTGCGACCTCGTGCAACAGGGGCTTCCAGATATGCGTCGGGTTGCGGTCGATCAACGTAACGGAGGCACGTTGCGCCCCGCTTCTTCGCCGACCACCATAACGATCGCCTAGCCTCGTTGCGAGTTCGATGCCACCCGCCCCTCCTCCCACGATCACAAAACGATGCATGCAGATTCTCCCTGGACGACGACGCGCGGTACCGGAAATCCAACACAACGGTTGAGAACAACTATCGCAGAAGCCCGACAGCAGGAAAATCTCATAGTTCTGATGGCTGCCTTCAGGTTTTCTGATTGAGAGATCTCCTACTGACCTCGCCCTCAACGGCGTACTCGCACTGTCTGGAATCCCCTCCAGGTTCACACGCACGATGCCCGAGACCCGGCGCGCGACTTCACTTCGGCGCAGTCGGCTCGCCGCGATGGCCAGGCGCTCGAACGTACTGCTAAACGCAGTTCGGCGCCCTTCCACTCGGCGTGGTCGTCAAAGGGGTGATCGTAGGTGTAGGTGCCGCGCTGATGGCTGGGGGTCGTTCTTCGCCAGATCTGTGGTGATCAGGATGAAGCCATCAACGTTCAGACTTTTGGTCGATGGATTGATGCTGTCGGCAGGTATCTCATCGTTGTGGGCCGCAATGGCACGATGACTGCGTCGCCGAACTCGCTGAAACAGGCGCCATCGCAGCTAGCGAAAAGATGCCTTGCAACGCCGCCGCCAGTTCGCAGATAGCGTCGCTGATGCAGTTCATTCCGTCTTTATTCTCCAATGCGCTTGAAGCTGGCGTAGTAATCGTCGGTGTAATAGCACTCGCGGGTTTGCCTGCGCGGCCCACCACATACGATCCGACGCTGCCCCCGATCCGTCGTGCCTGGTGTGCGAACCGTATAGGTGTGGTAGTACCCGCGCGGATGCTTCGGCAGCAAAGCCGCACTGTTACGAAACAAGACGCCGTCATCGCTAAACGGGAAGGGGCCGCCCGCTTTGATCAGTCGCAGTGTTTCGGCCGCTTCCGCCGGCAACTGCGCCTTGGTGACGGTGACCAGCGCGCCCGTTCCTTGGGCGCCTGATGCAGCGGTTGCAGCGCTCGCACCCTGTGCTGGCTGAACCGGCGCCGAGCTCGCGGATGCGCCCGATGCCTCAGTGGCGCTTTGCGGTCCCTGCTTGCCGCATCCGCCGAAGATCGCGCTCAATGCGACGATGCAGGAGACAGCCCACGCTCTCTTCACGAAACGGTTCTCCCTTCGTTGACCAGCACCCGACGACCTGGATAGACGTAAAGGTATCGCTAATGACGGAGCGAATCAACGATCCATCGTAGACCCGTGCCTGCATGCGCGCGAGAATCGTGGTTTAACGATGGTTTCCACGCCTGCAGCGGAGTACGAAATGGACGATCCCTATGATCTTCAGCGCTTCCTCGATGCACAAGAGCCGGTCTACGACCAGGTATGCGATGAACTGAGGCACGGACGCAAGCGAAGCCACTGGATGTGGTTCGTGTTTCCTCAAATCGAGGGGCTCGGAACCAGCGCAATGGCTCAGCGATTCGCGCTTTCGTCGCTGGACGAAGCGCAAGCCTATCTGCGCCACCCGATACTCGGCCCACGGCTGCGCGAAACGACGCACCTGGTCAACCTCGTCAGCGACCGCTCCGTCGAGGAAATATTCGGGTATCCGGATGACCTGAAGTTTCGCTCGTCGGTCACCTTGTTCACGCGCGCCACGAACGACAACGACGTATTCGTCGAAGCTTTGCGCAAGTATTTCGGCGGAGAAGCCGATCCGCGGACCCTCCAGCTGCTCTAGACCATTTTGGTAGCGGTCCCGCGCACGCGGGGCGCAGCGGACCGCGCAATTCCGCTCCATCCGGTGCAGTGCGTGGTCACTGCCCGCTCACATCGGCTGCACGGGATCGAAAGAGCAGCAGGTGATCCGTGCCGGATTCGGACAGCCAGACCTCGCCCGGACGACCCATCATCTGACGCACGTTCGCGTGGTCACGCGGCAGCCGCAACACGTCGAACCGCTCGGCACGCGGATCGAAGCGCACTAGCGCATTAGCACTCCATTCGCTGAGCCAGACGATGTCCTGGTCGTCGACGAATATTGCATACGCGTGCGGATCGGTGCCGGGCAGTCGCCATTCGCGCCAATGATGCGTGCCAGGATCGTACACGCCGACTTTTCCGGCGTTCCACTCGCTGACCCAGATGCGCCCCCTGGAATCGGCCCAGACGCGGCGCGCGCCCTGATTCGACGTTGGTGGCTCGATGACCTGTGCCGCGCCCGTCGTCGGGTCGATGCGACCTACGTAATTTCCCGCCAGCGAAGCGAAATACAGATCCCCGGAGCGGGTCACGCAGATACCGTAGGGCCCGGTCCCGCGTGGGGCATCAAAGACGCGCATGCGCGATCGCTGCGGATCGAGTTCGCCGTAGATACCACTTTGCCCCGTAAACCACAGATGCCCCTGTTTGTCGAACACGGCGGTATTCAGATTGGCGTCCGGCCGGTCCTTGGGTAGCGGAAAACGCGTGACGGCGAGCGTCTTCGGATCGATACGCACGATTGCGTTCTGGCCGCCGTCAGTGACCCACGCCGCACGATCGGGGCCGACGATCACGCCATGTGGCGCCGATCCGGCGCCGAGCGCGATCATGTCGGTTTTGCCGCTGCGCGGGTCCAGCCGCCCGACCGCTCCCCGCGCCTGCGCGGTGTACCACACGGTGCCGTCATGCGCCGGTGCGACGTCATGCGGTGCGCTGCCGGCCGGGACGGCGAAGCTCTCGAACGACGGCGGCTGTGCTTGAGCCTGCGCGAGGCCAAGGTTGTCTGTGCTGATCGCGCAAGCGATGGCGTACAGAGCCAGGGCAATCGCAGACCGGGCAGTCGATTGCGGGGCAAGCTTCGGAAAATGTTTGAAGTCCAAGCGGGCAAAATCCATCATCGCACGAAGTCGCTCGAGCGCCGCATGCCCCGGATGGATCGCGAACATGCACCAAAGAAGCCCCACAAGTAACAGCAGAGGAATCAGCATGGGTGGTCTCCATCGCTGCTTGTGCCAGCTAACGTATCACGAATGCCACTTGCCAAGGTCAACCCGACGTTTCAATGCTTGGCGGCGTGCGCTTCCTCGACGTTGTCGAAAGTGCGATTCGCCGGGATATTCGTTGCCGGGTTTGCGTGCAATGGAACCGCACCAGGGTAAATACAGATTCGATCGCTCAAAAAGCTTTATAGAATGGCCGATATTAGCAAGGAGCAATACTGCTTGCTATAGATTAATCAAAGATACCCCGCAGAACCCGGAGACGCCATGCAGATCGACTACCAAACGATGCGGTTCGACTACGAGCGAGCCGCCGACCACGATGCCGGTGCACCGCTCACCTATCCGGTCGTGGTGATCGGCGCTGGCCCGGTCGGGTTGTCAGCGGCCATCGATCTGGCCCAGCAGGGCGTTCGCACCGTACTGCTCGACAATGACGACACGCTGTCGAGCGGTTCGCGCGCAATCTGTTTTGCGAAGCGGACGCTGGAAATTTTCGATCGGCTCGGCTGCGGCAAGCAGATGGTCGACAAAGGCGTGAGCTGGAACGTCGGCAAGGTGTTCCTGCAGGATGAACTGATCTATACGTTCAACCTGCTGCCCGAGACAGGCCACGCGCGCCCAGCATTCATCAATCTGCAGCAGTACTACGTCGAGGGCTATCTGGTAGACGAGGCGAAGCGAACCGCGAATCTGCAGATGCGCTGGAAAAGCAATGTGATCGGTGTGACCCAGCAAGACGACCATGTCGAGTTGCGGGTCGAAACGCCCGACGGCATTTATCCGATGCGCGCGCAATACGTGGTCGCCGCCGATGGCGCGCGCAGCGCGGTGCGCAAGGCGCTCGGTCTCGACAGTCATGGTCGCACCTTCAAGGACCGCTTCCTGATCGCGGATGTGAAAATGAAGGCGCCGTTTCCGACCGAACGCTGGTTCTGGTTCGATCCGCCCTTCCATCGCAACCAATCCGTACTGCTGCACAGGCAGCCCGACAACGTCTGGCGCATCGATTTCCAGCTCGGCTGGGACGCCGATCCTGTCGCCGAAAAACAGCCTGAGAAAGTGATTCCGCGCGTGAAAGCGCTGCTCGGCGACGATGCCGGGTTCGAGCTCGAATGGGTCAGCGTCTACACGTTTTCGTGTTTGCGGATGGACAGTTTCCGGCATGGCCGCGTGCTGTTCGCGGGCGATTCGGCGCATGGCGTGTCGCCGTTCGGCGCGCGCGGCGCGAATAGCGGCGTGCAGGATGCCGACAATCTCGCCTGGAAGCTGCGGCTCGTCGTCAACGGCGACGCGCCGCCGGCGCTGCTCGATACCTATGCATCCGAGCGCGAGTATGCGGCGGACGAAAACATCCTGAACTCATCGCGCGCCACCGACTTCATCACGCCGAAAAGCGCGGTTTCGCGGATGTTCCGCGATGCCACGCTCAAGCTCGCGAAAGAGTGTCCGTTCGCGCGGCGCATCGTCAACAGCGGCCGTCTGTCGGTGCCGGCGGTTCTGCGCGACTCGCCCCTGAACACGCCCGACGCCGACGCGTTCACCGGTGCGATGGTGCCCGGCGCGGCCAGCACCGACGCGCCGGTCAAGCTCGCTGGCGAAGACGCCTGGTTCCTGAATCAGACCGGACATGGCGGCTTCACGGGTGTGCAATTCTGCGGCCAGGGAGACGACCTGACGAGATGCGCCGAACGGCTTCGCGCGCTCGCATGCCTCGCGGTGCCGGTTCACTCGTTGATCGTCGTGCCGCGTGGCGCGGCCGTGACCGCGCTGCCGGAAATGCCTCACGTCACGGTGATCGAGGACGTCGAAGGCATCGTCACGCATCGCTTCGATGCGCGGCCCGGTACCTTTTATCTGCTGCGTCCGGACCAGCATGTCTGCGCGCGCTGGCGCGCCCTCGACACCGCCTCGGTCGCCAAGGCCGTGGATCGCGCAACCTGCAACGGATAACCATCATGACCAAGCTGAACATCGAAACGAATATGGCCGATCCGGATGCGTTCTATGAAAAGCTCATCGACGCGCACAATGGACTGACCGACGAGCAAAGCCATTTCATGAACGCAAAGCTCGTGCTGCTGCTCGCGAACCACATCGGCGATGCCGACGTGCTGCTCGAAGCGCTGGCGCTGGCGCGCGCCGATTGACGACCGAGGCTCAGCGCCCGATCCAGCCGAACCGCCACGACAGCCGTCGTGTCGTGGCGAGCAGCCTCTGCGCGGTCGTGCCGTGCGTGCTGAAATCAAAGCCGCCCGACGGACCGATCACCGCGACCACCAGACTGACGCTGCCCGTATGATCGAACACGGGCGCGGCCAACGCGCCGATGCCCGGCACCGGCGCATCGAGTGCGTCATCGATGCCGTCGCTCACAACCTTCGCGCGACGTGCCAGATAGGCCGGAGCCAACGACGGCGGGCCCTTTTTCGGCGCCACGAGCACTTCCGCAACCGGCGCGCCCGCGAGTCTGATCGATTCCTGCGACAACAGCCCGACCAATACGTCGTCCGCAAGATGCGCGGCGAACACGCGCCCTATCGCCGTGTTGACGAGCGACATCACGGTGCCCACGCGCAGGCTCACGTGTTGTGGTCTCGCCGATTCTTCGAAGCGGATGACCGTAGGACCCAAAGGTCCAAGAATCGCCACCGCGACGCTCATGCCGGACTCCGCCGCAAGCGTGACGACCTCCGGTTCGGCATCGCGAATCGGCGACATGCGCTGCAACGCGATCAGGCCGAGCTCCATGCCGAGCGGTCCCGCACTGAAAAGACCGGCGTCGTCGCGGCTCAGCAAGCCGACCTTGAGCAGACTCACCAGATGCGGAAACGCCTTGGCGGCAGGCATATCGGCGGCCGCGGCCAGATCGCGCAGCGACAGCGGACGGCCGGCGGCAACGAGTGCCAGCAGGAGTTCGCCTGTGTTGTCGAGCGCGCTGATTCCGCGCTGAGCTTTCGTGTCGTTGAGTTGGGGCGTGTTCGCGTCGGACGCGTCCGGGGTTTCGATCTGCATGATTCTCAGCTGGGTGTGACGAGCGCTTCGGTGATACGTCGGGAAGTTTCGAGCAACTGACGCGCGACCACACCATCCCACCCGACTTCGATCGAGCCCGACGAGCCGATCGCCGTCAACGCGAGTTGCATCCGTTGATCGCCATCGAACACCGGCACGCTCAGACTGCTGATGCCCGGACTCGGCGCATCGATTCCTCGCTCGATGCCGCGCGCGCGGATCTCATCGAAGCGTTTGCGCCACTCCGTGCTGGTCGGCCCTTTGGCGGCGCGGCCCCGCGCCGGCGTCGGGTCCGCCGAATGCGCCTGGCTTCGCGCCATTTGCGCGACCTGCTCGGGCGCACAGAACGCGCAGAATACGCGGCCCGTCGATGTCGCTTCGAGCGACATCACCGTGCCGATGTGCAGATTGACATGCAGCGGCGCACCGCTGCGCTCGTATCGGACGATGGTCGGGCCCTGCACGCCCGCCACGCAGATCGCCACGCTAAGACCGATCCGCTCCGCGAGCGAAGCCGCGTGGGTAGCCGCGATGCGATAGACCGGCTGCTGTTCGATATGCATGAGGCCAAGCCGCAACGACAGCGGCCCCGGCTCGTAGTTGCCGGTCAGGGCATCGCGCTTGACGAGGCCGAGGCGCGTCAGGCTCACGAGATAGGTATGCGCCTGCGCCGACGACAGTTGCGCCTCGCCGGCCAGTTCGGTCAGCCCGAGCGGTTCGCGCTGTCGCGCCAGCGCCTGCAGCAGACGTCCGCCGACCTCGACGCTCTGAATCCCCCGCTGTTTCTTTTCGCTTGTCGTATCAGCCATCGTGTTGTCCGCCCTTGACCCGAAGGAGATTCGGCCCGTCCGGTGTCGGCCGTGGAAGGCCTAGATGGTATCCGATCGGACCGTGCCGACCAACCAACGGAGTTTACCCTAGCTTAGTGAATGACAAGGTATTTTGTCATTGACAAATCACAACATGACGACGACTATTAGTCATCCCCCAACGAGTCGTGAGACGGAGACAGACATGGCGAAGGCTTTCGCATCCCAGGCCGATCTGGAAGAAAAGAAGATCACATGGACCCAATTGTCGGAAAACGCGTATGCGTATACGGCCGAGGGCGACCCCAACTCCGGCGTGATCATCGGCGACGACGGCGTGCTGATCGTCGACACCACCGCCACGCCGGCCATGGCGCAAGACCTGATCGCGAAGATCCGCAGCGTCACCGACAAGCCGATCAAATACGTCGTGCTGTCGCACTATCACGCGGTGCGCGTGCTGGGTGCGTCGGCGTACTTCAAGGAAGGCGCGCAGCAGGTGATCGCCAGCCGCGGCACCTACGAAATGATCGTCGAGCGCGGCGAAGCCGATATGAAGTCGGAGATCGAACGCTTCCCGCGCCTTTTTGCGGGCGTCGAAACGGTGCCCGGCCTGACGTGGCCGACGCTGGTGTTTGAAAAGGAAATGACGCTCTTTCTCGGCAAGCTCGAAGTGCGCATCGCGCATCTCGGCTCCGGCCACACGAAGGGCGACACGGTCGTCTGGCTGCCGTCGCAGAAGGTGTTGTTCTCCGGCGACCTGGTCGAGTACGACGCGGCCTGCTATTGCGGCGACGCGCAACTCGAACAATGGCCGACGACGCTCGAAGCACTGCGCGCCCTGAACGCGGAGAAGCTGGTGCCGGGTCGCGGCCCCGCGCTGCTGTCGCCGGCGGAAGTGAACAAGGGCCTCGCCTACACGAAAGACTTCGTCACCACGCTATTGCAGGCGGGCCGTGACGCATTCAGGGACAAGCTCGATCTGAAGGGCGCGATGGCGCTCACGCGCAAGGCAATGGACCCGAAGTTCGGCAACGTCTTCATCTATGAGCATTGCCTGCCGTTCGACGTGTCGCGAGCCTACGACGAAGCGAGTGGCATCAGCCATCCGCGCATCTGGACCGCGCAGCGCGACAAGGAAATGTGGGACGCGCTGCAGAACTGATCGTTCTGTGCATTCGGGGAAAGGCCGTTCGGTCTTTCCTCACTTCCGTTTAGACCATGAAGGCGCGCTCCGCACGCGGAGCGCGACATGCAGCATTGCCTCGATGGCAACGCTATTGGCTGCGCCGCGCCCGTCGCGAGTGACGATTCGGTGTTCAAGAAGGTCGCGTGGCGCGTCGTGCCGTTTCTCTTTCGAAAATGCAATGGATACGAAGTGCGCAACGCCTACCGTGACCTCTAATCCGCATTGGGAGTAGCCGCTTGCGCCGATGCCTCAGATACACTCGCCGCTTGTCGCACTACGTCGAAGTTCGCCAGCGCTACCTCAAGGTTGGCGTTAAATTGCAGGGACCCATCAGGATAGCGCAGCAGCGACCCTGTGTTCCCCATCGATACTTGACTCGCGGCAATGCCGTTATCGTCCTTGACCTGAGTGTCGTTTCCGTTGATCTCATACTTGCGCTGCAGGCTCTCGGCCACCAAACGGCCCATCTGCGCAATACCATCATGCATGCTTGCTCGCAGCAGACGGCCATTGTTGTCATTCCATATCGCGACGTTCTGCGTCGAATCTTTGCCAGAGGTCACTAGCTTGGCGCGGTACGTGATACTGGCCCGGTACACTGAGTTCTTCGGGGCAACCGCTAGTCCGTTGTCGGGTGCCGTCGCTTGAACGATTGGCTGCAGTTTGGCCGCGGCGCGAGCCTTGGAGCTACGCGGAAACAGCAGACTGCGTGTCGAAAGCTCAAATGTGGAAAAATCAGGCGATAGGTGATAGTCAACAGTCACGAACATCACAGAGCCTGACTGCGAGGCGATGAACAATTCATTATAGTCTTGGTCCTTTACATCCTTAGTCACTTCAACGCGCTCGACTTGCATCTCCGGCGCTTCTCGAAGCGCATTCAATATCGATTCGCGCATCTGCTGGTCGAAATTTAGCTCGACCAGTTGGTCCTTTAGAGGATGGATCGTTTCCTCAGCGCTCTTAGCACGCGAAGCATTGATACCTGCGTCCACCGCGCCGAGAGCACCGCCACAGGCAGCGGCCAGTAGAATGCCAATGCCGGGAATCACCCCACAGGTCGCGGCCGCAGCCAAGCCCGTGGTCGACGGGACGAACGCCGCATACAACTCTGGTTGCGCGATACCCACCCGAACTTCGACGGGTTGCATGGTTGTCAGAACATCGTGCTCCACAGACTGGGTGAGCGGCGGGCGAGCACACCCGGTAAGAACAACGAGACTCGCAAACATTGCGACAGCACGGATTTTCTTCAAGATACTCCCTTTTCTTTGATTTATATTACAAATTCAAGCTCGATCGGCTGCGCGAGCTGCTGCCCGTGAAGCCAAGGCCTCCAGGCAGGATCTGCCCGTTCACGCCGTCAATCGCTTCCTGCACACGCAGCGCCGTCGTGTCCGTTTTCCCAACGCTCTGCGCCTGCACATTGGTCACCACCATATTGCCAAACGTCAAGGCGATGGCATCCATCGAGATTGCGCCAACATTGCGCCCAATGTTGGCGATTACGGGCGACCGCGCGTGACACCCTACCGCATTGAGCTTCGTATTTTGGGCAACGACAGCAACGTGAACGCAAGCGCAAGCAACGTGCCCTTGACGAAGATGCCCTTAATACTCACCGCTCCGAGCACCCCTGCGATTCCCAACGTCTGGTAGCAACCAGCCACGAAGAAGCAGCTCAAGTACACCCCAACGACGCCAATCACAGCCATTCCTGGCACGCAGATCAGGAGCGACTTCACGAATACGGAAAGTAACTTTCTCATCATTTCTTGCCTCCGAGCTGCGATTGCATCTGCAGATAGATGGCATTGACAGCTTCCTGACCGGACGCCCCCCCCCCAGAGAACCTGCGACAACTGGCAGGTGGTTGGGGTTGAGCAAATTCCATCCGGCACTTGACCACACTCCGGTCGCGGCCCAATCACTTGACGTGAGAGAAGGTCTAAAAGATGAGGTGATCGCGCCCTGGCCGAGCTTACCTAGTCCATAGCCGAAACTGGACAAGACACCACTGGTAAAAGCAGCCCCACCGATCGAGTCGTCTTTCCCGTACACGACGTTGTTGACGGCTGTGCCTGTTGCGCCACCAACCGCATTCACTGCCATATTCCATCGCAAGCCACTGCGTGTACCCAGTGCACCTGCTGCAAGACTCACACCGACATCAACGGGATTGACATCCCCAGTCAAGAAGTACTGCGCTCCCGCGTTGACACCCGCGCTAATCGCACCCGTACCCACCGACGAGGCCCACATGCGCGAACCCAGCAAGCCACCGGAACTAAAGATCGGTGCGCCACCGGCGAGCATTTCGCTCGCGAGCGCTGCACGCCCGCCGTTGACGAGCGCAGTGATTCCCGTTTTGATCGGTACGGCAGTTCCCAACGTGAAGACACTCATGCCCGCTTCCAGAAACGACCGGGCACCCTTTGTTACAGCCGTGCCGTAATTTCCCGCATCCCAGTTCGCACGTGCGGCATCCATGCTGGTCGCGCCGACCATGTCGTGCGCGAACTGCTTGGTCGCATTCCAGCCATCAGCCCCGTACTGTTTCGCACGATCCCACGCGTAGAGAAGATTATCGGAGCCGCCGCTGTTATCGGCCAGCACTGCAGGACGCGGATCGATTTGTGAGGTTGCCAGCCCAGAAGACGGGCCGAAGAGTGCGGCAGCACCGGCGTACGGCGTCTGGCTGCTGTCAACGAGCCCACCGTAAACACCGAACAGGGCAGAGTTGCTGCTGTATGGAGCCTCAACGAACCCGCTGCCCACCCCACCGATCCCGCCCGGCAGGATCTGCCCGTTCATCGCATCGATGGCCTGCTGCGTGCGCAGCTTCGTCGTGTCAGTCGCCGCAACCCGGTCCACCACCAGATTGCCAATGGTGCTGGCGATGGCATCCATCGAGATCGCGCCAACATTGCGCCCAAGGCTCCCACCGCGCACGATTGTACTAGCAGCCCCTGCAGCAATCCCCGCACCCATGCCCGTTACAAACCTGCCGGGATCCGAGCCCATGTTAAAGCCCAAGTTGCTGCCGCCGACATTAATCGTCCGTGCCGCCTGAAAGCCGACCCCAGATGCCACAGCGGACGCTGCCATGCCCTTCCAGTCAAACCCGCGCTGAGCACCAACAGCGAGCGCCATACCCTGAGTTGCCGCTGAACGCACCGCCCCCTGAGCAGCCGCGGTCCAGAAGCTGGTGGCAGGGGCCGCCGCCGCCCCGATACCAGCTGACACAGCTCCAATTGCCATCCCCTTCCAGTCAAATCCATGCTGCTCGCCTGCGGCGATCATGACGCCCTGCGTCGCGGCCGCTCCCGCGGCGCCAATCAGCATTGCGCCAACAATGCTGCCCGTACCCATCGACACGACCGATACCGCGACCGCGATGACTACCGCGAAAATCTGGGCCACCCCACCACATCCCCCATCCTTGCTCGGCGGCGGTGGAGGATCGGGCAGCGTCGGCTGCGTATTGCCGATCGCCTTGCCCGGGTCATACGGCTTGAACGTCGTCGCCGTATTGTGCACGTTCGTGACCTGGTTGGGCACCGTCAGCATCTGCCCGGCCTTCAGCACGTCATCGCCCTTCAGCCCGTTCGCGTCCGCCAGGATGTACCACAGCGTCGCATCCCCCCACAGCGACGACGCGATCGACTGCAGCGTATCCCCATCGCGCACCGTCCAGGTACCCGGGCTCACGCCCGGATACACCCCGTTGATCGCCATGAAGTTCTCGTCGAAGTCCGCGCTGCCCACCGGCGTGAACACCTTGTACTGACTCTCGCTGCCCTTCGCGAGCCTGCCCGCCAGCTCCTGCACGTAGTCAACCGTCTCGACCCCGTCGTTGCCCTGGTTGCCCACCCGGTTGCCGTTCAGGTAGTAGTAATTGTGTTTCCTGTCCCCCGTCGCGCCCCGGATCGTGCCGTCATCCGCCACCGTCACGCCCACCAGTTCGTCGCGCCGCTGCACCTGGCCGCGCAGATCCGTGTAGTACGTGAACGCGCGTGCGCTGCCCGCCTGGCCGCCACCATCGTCGTAGGTGGCCTTCAGGTTGCCGTTGACGTCGTAGTTGAAATAGCTCGATGCCGGTCTCCAGCCCGGCGCGTCCGGGTTGCTCCCCTGCGCCAGGATCTGGCTCTGTTTCGCGCTGTCCCACCATTCGTACGAATAGGTGGATGTCAGGGTCGTGCCGCTGCCATTGTCGGGACGTGTGGCAACCTGCCCGAGCGTGCCGTCGGCCATGCGCGTATAGGTCGTCGTCGTACCTTCGATGTTGTCATGCTCGGACATTAACTGGCTGTCGGCGTCCCAGTCGCGCGTCACCGCCGTCACGATCTGACCGCTGCTCCTGTCCCGTTCGATGGTCTCCGTGACGCGCCCCAGCAGATCATTGGTGCGCTGCTGGATCATCATGCCGTCGACCGTCTGCGTCGCCAGCAAGCCGTTCGCGTCGTACGTGTAGTACTCCGTGCGTCCATCCTTGGCATAGACCGCCATCGTCCGCTCGCCGGCCGCGTTATAGCCAAGCTGCACGCCGTCGCCGCCGGCCGCGCCCGCCACGATATGCACACTGGTGTCGTCCGGATCGGTGGCGCGCGTGCCCGACAGCGATCCCATCGAGACCGTGAAGCGGTTCAACGCGTCGTACTCGTACCAGTACTCCTGCTCCGTCGCGTGATAACCCACCATGTCCGTGTACGTCGCCATCATCCGGCGGCGATTGCCGACCGCATCGTACTCGTAACCGACCTGGTAGCTGTTGTCACGGATCGCCACGACGCGATTCAGTGCGTCGTATTCGACCCGCGACTGCGCGAACACGTACGAGTTGCCGAAGTCCGTGAAAAATTCTGCCGTACGGTTGCCGTCGCCGTCGTATTCGTAGAGCGACTGGGTCTGCGTGCCGTAATCCATGATCGAGCGCACCAGACCGTGCGAGTAATAGCTGTATTCGACATGCTGGCCACTCGTGCCTTCCTGATCAGACAGCGCCGCGGCCTTCGCATCGACTGATACATCTCTCTCCACCAATTGAATGACCAAGGGCCGCTCTCGCGGCCCTTGGGCTTTTCTTTACTGGCTCGCTCTCAGCGTGCAACGCATGCTACAGGTCGAGCGGAAACAACATCCGAACAAAGCGAATGTTCATATAGCTACGTCCGTGAACCACTCTTGCCAGAATCACGTTCTTCCTCCACCAAGAACAGGCTTTGTAAATCACCGCTGATTTGCTGCTCTCCACACATAAGTCTTAGCTCGACGTTACCGTCTCCCATGGTCGTCACGCCATCGACTACGCCCAAGATATTCGACGTCGCATCGACACTTACCTGTCGAACAACCTCGAAGAATGTCTCTCGATGTTCTAAAGGTAAAGCTTCAAACATCGAAAGCGCTCGTTTCCAGTAAGGATCGGACGCAGCTTCCATTGCAGTAGTAGAGAACAGGTCTCTATAAATTTCAGTATTCTCATCAACAACAGCGGTTCGCAGTTGCACGACAAAGTCTTTCGGAGTCATCGTTCCAACCTCACTTAGCAAACGCATCTCGATAATAGTTTTTGTTCATCTGAATCAGTTGCTGTAACTGTTGATTCGGCACATCAGGATATACACGACGCAATTCCGAAACATCTCGGGCCAGCACATCTCTAGCCGTCGAAAGCCCATCGACACTGCGAGACACAATGCCGCTCGGGCCTCTAATCGTGTGACCGACCTTCGGCACAAGTATCGCCGGCGCTGTTAAAGGATCGTACCCAGGAATCAGCTCTTGCATCAAAGCCTTTTGACCGACATGGTGAGCATCGAATCCTGGGACTGTGCCGCGAATTTCGTTGTAGGGGCCAACCGCATATTTTCCAGTTGCCAACGTTGGCGTTGCAGCGGCGGGACCATTCTCCACGATGCTCAAACGCGGACCAAAGATCAACGGATTGCGTGCCGCAATGCCATCCGCAGTTTCGGCAAACGCCGGTGCCAGCGATACAGCCCGGTTCATCGCTGCCCCGGCCAGCGGCACCGTGCCCGCAACCGCGCCAACCTCCGTCAGCGCCGCCGCACCATAATTCCCCGCCGACACCTGCTGCGCAAACCCGCTTGACCAGCCACCCGTCGCACCGTTTGCCGCCGCATAAAGATCGCGATACTGATTGCCCACCTCAATAAATGGATCGGCAATAAACTCGCCAACCGCACGTACCCCGGCGCCGATCTTTTCCGACAACGGCGCAGCGCTTTCAAACACACTGCGTTTGTCGCCACTCAGTCCGCGCAGGAACCCGCCTTCGGTTTCCGCCGGCACATATGGCTCTCTCGATCCAACTCCAACCACAAGCACGTTGAGTTCGCCCAACGCCGGTGCCGCATGCACGATCGCCGGGTTGACCGCATCGAGTTGCATGTCCGCGATACGCTGCGCACGCGCCTGCTCGACACCGAACACAGCACCGCCATACGGACTCGGCGTGCCTCCCACATAGCCGCCTGTTGCACTGACTGCACGAGCCGATGCCGCTGCCAGGTTCCAGCCCGCCATCCCCGCAAACTGATCGCCTGCGCTCACGCCATAGCTCGCCTGCGCTGCCTGTCGGACCATGTCGTCGTAGTTGCCAGCGACACCGTGCAGACCGCTCATGCTGCCGTCACCAGCCGTGGCAGTTTTCGCCACCGACGCCGCCTGCACGTTGTCTACCACCATATTGCCAATGGTGCTGGCGATGGCATCCGCCGTTATCGCGCCGACATTGCGCCCCAGGCTGCCGCCACGCACCAGTGTACTGGCTGCACCAGCAAGCATACCAGCCCCAACGCCCGACACAAAACCCGCAGCCCCCGGGTTAATTCCCGACATCGCCGAGCCGATCGCCTGCCCCGCTACCGAGCCCACGCCCGACGCGATCGCACTGGCGGCCACTCCTTTCCAGTCGAAGCTGCTCTGTGCCCCCGTCACAATACCCAGCCCTTGCGTCATCACCGAACGCGCAGCGCCTGACGCGACTGCCCCGCCCGCCTGGCCAAGGCCGCGCTGCAGCGCGGCCGTCGCGCCCGATAGGCCGAGCGCAGACATGCTACCGGCCGATAACGCGGATAACGCCACCCCACTCCAGTTCAGCCCCTGCTGCTGGCCCGCCGCGATCATCACCCCCTGGCTTGCCAGCGCTCCTGCCGCTGCGCCCATGCCTGCCGCAACCGCACCCGAAGCGGCTCCGAGCGAGCCGCCTGCCACGCTCCCTGACAGCGTGGCCACCCCCAGGCTGCCGACTCCTCCACCCGCAGTGGCGCCTGCACCTGTCGCCGTCACCCCGAGCAACTCGGATGCCGCTCCCGCCGTATAGATGGTCACCACCACAGCCACGACCATCGCAATGATCGACACGAACGTTCCGCATCCATTGTCCTTCCCCGGCGGAGGCGGCGGATCCGGCAAGGATGGAATTTCCAGAGCGCCTGACCGCATTGCGTAAGGCTCGCGGTCTCACTCAACTGGCCCTGGCCGATGCCGTCGGCCTGGTCGTGCTACAGATCCGCCGCTATGAAGGTGGAACTTCGCAACCTACCCTTGATGTGATTCGCAGGCTAGCAATCGCGCTTGGTGTCAGCGCCGATGCGCTGGTCTTCGATCAGGACGAGCGCGGCCCCGATGAAGCATTGCGATATCAGTTCGAAACCGTCTCGCGTATGTCCGAGCATGAGCGGCAGTTCGTGCGCGAACTGCTCGACGCGCTGATCGTCAAGAACCAGGTGGCCGGCGCCATTGCTCGCGTCGCCGTCAGTGAGAAGCCCGCACGCAGTACGCGCAAGCAGGGCCGCTAGCAGGAGAGTCCCGCCCGTAAACGAAGCGCGGGCGATGAGTGCTACCAACACTCACCGCCCGCTGACCACGACCAACTCAATGGAGGAGTTGACATGGCTAGTGCCAATCTTAAACCACGTCGCAACCGCGCTGAACCACCGACGAACATTTCCGCCGCACTTGAACTGGCACCCGCCACAATCAGCCCGCACGAACAGGCCAGACGCCTCGTCTTTCCGTGGATGCAGATCACCGATGCACTGCTCGAACACCTGGGCTCCCTGCCCGGCCAGCACGTCATGTTCAGCGTCGATCACAGGTTCGGCCACGTCATCATTACCCCGGATCGCAGCTACGCCATCGCAGGCAGGCCTATGACAGAGACGGAGATCAGCCAGCGCAACTCGCTCATCCCGGACTGATCAGTTCCCCACACGACAAACCCGATCACAGCTAGACGAACGAAGGGCCGCTTACGCGGCCCTTCGGGTTTTCTAGCAGCTAAATATCACTCTGCTCATCTGTAGCGGGTTACATCTTAAAGCCCGCAAATGGCCCGAAGAACACTATTCCCTGCTCAACAAGGGACGGCAACTCATCCTGAGACGGAAAGTGACTCGCAAACTCCGGCCAGACTTTCTCAACGTAGGCACCCCATGAGGCCACGGGAATTTCACGCACGTCTCCCTCGATATTGTCGAATACGTAGTGCATATGAGAGGCAGCAACCACCCCTTTTTTGACGGCCGCTTCATATGTCGATGCACTTGCATAACACGCGACATGTGCCCCATCGATTCCTTCTGGCATGTCACAACCCTCGCCACGCAAGAGCTTCATTCGGAACTCGTAAAGATGATTTTCCATGTCGTTCATTGACCATATTGTTTACCAGATCCGGGAATGATAACTCTCCGCAATTGCTCAATCTGCTGCTGACTAAGCCCGAACTGGTCACGTGCCTTTGTCGGATCGGCAACCACTGGTTTCCCGGGGTTGATTGATCGCCTGCCCTCTTCAACTGCGGAAGTGCGCAATTGATCAACGAATGACTTCGGGACTGTAAAAGTCCTGATCGTGTTATCAGGGAATTGTTGCAATCTTTGCTCCAGGAAACTCTGAGCACGCGCCTCGTCACCGAAATTCAGATACAGGTTACGCTCATCACCACGTCCCTTGTTCGCGAATACCGGTGGAATGGAGACGCTTCCTGTGGCTTCATCGATAAATAACCGGCGATTGCCCTCGCCCTCAACACGGAAGACAGTGATGGTACTGGGTTCTCTCGCTGCACCTACACCCCGTCCGCCGAGCAGCAACCCGACTCCAATCTCCGCATAACTCGACGCCTCCGAGTTGTACGGAATTTTGGCACCCTCAAGGAACGGCACATAGTCCGGCGTACCAGGTAACGCCCCGCTGAGCAGGTTAACACCGCCCTCGAATGTGTTCAGCGCCAGATTAACGGGAAGCTTTGGAACATCGGCAAGCCACGAGCGCCCCAGATCATATTGGGCATGTCCGGCAGTACTGTTGCCCTGCTGATCAAAGCCACCCCGCACATCCGTGGTTAGCCGCTTTTGTACATCCCACGCGTATTTCAACGCGTCTGCATCATCGCCCGCCAAACCAATCGAACCGGCAGTGCCTGAGCTGTCCCCCGTATAACGGAATCCATCGCCTCGGCCCAGGGGCCCAGCAGCAGAGATACCAAGGTTCGGACCATAAAGCACCGCAGCGCCGCTGTAAGGCTCTACGACTTGACTCGATGCATAGGCGCTGCGCGCAGTCGTACCAGTCAGGCTATCGAGCGTATCCAGCGAACCGCCCATGCCAAACACTGCAGCGTTACTGCTATACGGCGGCGCTACGAACCCACTGCCCACGCCACCCAACCCGCCCGGCAGGATCTCGCCATTCATCGCCTCGATCGCCTGCTTCGTGTAGTCCGTTTTCCCGACACTGCCCGCCTGAACCTGGCTCACCACCATATTGCCAATGGTGCTGGCGATGGCATCCATCGAGATTGCGCCGACATTGCGCCCAAGGCTCCCACCGCGCACGATTGTACTAGCCGCACCTGCAGCAACCCCCGCGCTCACGCCCGTCACAAATCGACCGCTGTCGGACTGCATATTGAAGCCAAAGTCCGCCCCGACGCTACGTACTGCGGCGCCCACGCCATACGCGACTCCCGACGCGATCGCAGAAGCAGCTACCCCCTTCCAGTCGAAGCTGTGCTGTGCGCCAGTCAGCACGCCAATACCCTGCGTAGTTACCGACCGGATTGCTCCTTGCGCGGCGGCACCGGCAAACTGGCTGGCGGCACTTCCGCCGAACGCGCTACCGACCGCCGTGCCAACTCCCGTTACGCCAAGAACGCTCGAGCCGACCGCTGCGCCGACAGCGCCCATCGCCACCCCCTTCCAGTTGAAGCCGCTCTGCTCGCCAGCCGCGATCATGACGCCCTGGGCCGCTGCCGCTCCTACGGCACCGCCGATCACAGACGCCGCTACCGCAGTACCGAAGCCCATCGCCGCACCGCCGCCTACCAGCGCGGCGGCGCCCGCAGTCATCGCGCCACTCACGGTCAAGCTCGACAGCGTCCCGGCCAGCGCCATCGATGCCGCCCCTGCAGTGAACACCGTTGCCACCGCCGCAACCACGACGGCAATGATCGCCGCCACCGGACCACATCCCCCATCCTTGCTCGGCGGCGGCGGCGGATCGGGCAGCGTCGGCTGCGTATTGCCGATCGCCTTGCCCGGGTCATACGGCTTGAACGTCGTCGCCGTATTGTGCACGTTCGTGACCTGGTTGGGCACCGTCAGCATCTGCCCGGCCTTCAGCACGTCATCGCCCTTCAGCCCGTTCGCGTCCGCCAGGATGTACCACAGCGTCGCATCCCCCCACAGCGACGACGCGATCGACTGCAGCGTATCCCCATCGCGCACCGTCCAGGTACCCGGGCTCACGCCCGGATACACCCCGTTGATCGCCATGAAGTTCTCGTCGAAGTCCGCGCTGCCCACCGGCGTGAACACCTTGTACTGACTCTCGCTGCCCTTCGCGAGCCTGCCCGCCAGCTCCTGCACGTAGTCAACCGTCTCGACCCCGTCGTTGCCCTGGTTGCCCACCCGGTTGCCGTTCAGGTAGTAGTAATTGTGTTTCCTGTCCCCCGTCGCGCCCCGGATCGTGCCGTCATCCGCCACCGTCACGCCCACCAGTTCGTCGCGCCGCTGCACCTGGCCGCGCAGATCCGTGTAGTACGTGAACGCGCGTGCGCTGCCCGCCTGGCCGCCACCATCGTCGTAGGTGGCCTTCAGGTTGCCGTTGACGTCGTAGTTGAAATAGCTCGATGCCGGTCTCCAGCCCGGCGCGTCCGGGTTGCTCCCCTGCGCCAGGATCTGGCTCTGTTTCGCGCTGTCCCACCATTCGTACGAATAGGTGGATGTCAGGGTCGTGCCGCTGCCATTGTCGGGACGTGTGGCAACCTGCCCGAGCGTGCCGTCGGCCATGCGCGTATAGGTCGTCGTCGTACCTTCGATGTTGTCAT
Organism: Paraburkholderia sp. 31.1; assembly: GCF_014397645.1. NCBI lineage: Bacteria > Pseudomonadati > Pseudomonadota > Betaproteobacteria > Burkholderiales > Burkholderiaceae > Paraburkholderia > Paraburkholderia sp. 31.1. The sequence goes on along the minus strand of NZ_VZQN01000033.1, from coordinate 46,886 downwards.
GCTCGGACATTAACTGGCTGTCGGCGTCCCAGTCGCGCGTCACCGCCGTCACGATCTGACCGCTGCTCCTGTCCCGTTCGATGGTCTCCGTGACGCGCCCCAGCAGATCATTGGTGCGCTGCTGGATCATCATGCCGTCGACCGTCTGCGTCGCCAGCAAGCCGTTCGCGTCGTACGTGTAGTACTCCGTGCGTCCATCCTTGGCATAGACCGCCATCGTCCGCTCGCCGGCCGCGTTATAGCCAAGCTGCACGCCGTCGCCGCCGGCCGCGCCCGCCACGATATGCACACTGGTGTCGTCCGGATCGGTGGCGCGCGTGCCCGACAGCGATCCCATCGAGACCGTGAAGCGGTTCAACGCGTCGTACTCGTACCAGTACTCCTGCTCCGTCGCGTGATAACCCACCATGTCCGTGTACGTCGCCATCATCCGGCGGCGATTGCCGACCGCATCGTACTCGTAACCGACCTGGTAGCTGTTGTCACGGATCGCCACGACGCGATTCAGTGCGTCGTATTCGACCCGCGACTGCGCGAACACGTACGAGTTGCCGAAGTCCGTGAAAAATTCTGCCGTACGGTTGCCGTCGCCGTCGTATTCGTAGAGCGACTGGGTCTGCGTGCCGTAATCCATGATCGAGCGCACCAGACCGTGCGAGTAATAGCTGTATTCGACATGCTGGCCACTCGTGCCTTCCTGTTTTGTCAGCAGACCGGCCCAGTTGTACGTGTACTGGAACACGTGGCCACCAAGATCGGTATGTTTCGTCACCCGGCCGAACAGATCCACCTCGTCGACCATCGAGCGGCCGTTCGCATCGATCGTCGTCTTTACCCATCCACCGCTCGCGACCGAGCCGATCGAGCTGATCGTGCTCGCCCAGCGGTAGTCGTACTGCACCGTGCGGCCCGCCGCGCTGACGGTCTTCACGATACGACCGTCGGCGTCGTAGTAGATGCGTTCGCGTCCGCCCAGCGCGTCCGTGTGGGCAATGCGGTTACCCGCACCGTCGTACTCATAGCGGTCGATGCTGCGCTGCCCGTTGGCTAACACCGGCCGGGCGATTTCGATCAGCTGGTTGGCCCTGTCGTACGTGTAATCGGTGCGTCGTCCCAGCTCGTCGGTCGACACGCGCAGATTTCCCACCGCGTCATACGAGAAGTTCTTGCTATACCCCATCGCATCCCACGACTGCGCCACCGCCGGCTGCGCGAGACCGTAGTTCCACTGCTGGGTGCTCAGATGACCGTTCGCATCCTTCAGGCCCACGAGGTTGCCGGTCAGATCGTAGTAGTACGTGGTGAGCGGAGCCATCTCTATCTGCGCCCCGTTCTCCAGCGTGACCATGACAGTCGGCTCGCGTTTGAGCGTGAGAGAACCCATCGTGTTATACGACGAGTAGGTCCAGTTGCCGCGCCCGTCCCTCTCCGCCGACACCTCACCGAACGCGTCGTGCTGCTGCAGACGGTCGATCGTCATGTCCTTCGCCAGTTCCTCGATCACTCCGACGATGTCGACATTGGTGACCGGGTTATTGCGCGTGCCGGTCAGGAAGTAGCTCTGGCGCTCCATCAACACGTTGCCGGCGGCGTCCATTGCGAGGTAGCGGTACTCGTACTCGACGTTCGTCGGCAGATCGCCCGCGTCGAACAGGAAGCGGCCGGCAGCGTCGCGAGTGAGGATCGCCGTTTTGAACGGCCGATCATAGTCATCATCCTGCTTTGTCGATTCGCGGTAGTACAGCGTGATCGTATCGACGTTCGTAAGCGGCGCGCCGCTGCTGTCCGTCGGCGAAAACTGGAAAATCGACGGCAGTGCGCTGCCCGTCAGCGTCACGCCCGAATCCGTGTTGACGCCGATCCTGATGTCGCCCTGGCCCATCGAGAGCGGCCGGCCCGCCGTGTCGTAAGCGGTGAATTTGATTGCGTAATCCGTGTCCGGCAGCAAGCCCGACTGCGTCGTGTCCCACTGGAAGGCGTTGCCCATGCGGTACAACGTCTGGTACTGCGTCAAGCCGTTCTGCTCCCACGAAACGATCACGTGGTCTGTGTCCGCGGGCTGCGTATGAAAAACGACCGTCGACTTCAGATCAGCGAGATAGCCCAACGACGACAGCGACGGTGACTGCCCATTGCCCGGCAGATTGACCAAGCCACGCAGTGCATCGATCTGTGTCCCAGCCGCGTCGAACAGGTCAAGCGATATGTCGTACTTCCCCGCACCAAGCGCGGTCATGTCTATCGGGAACGCGCCGGTGGCCGGATCGCGCCAGACCGGATAATCCAGCGCCCAACCTGGATTGTTGGAGTCGCGCAGATGGACGACGATGTGATCGGCCAGCTGCAACTCCGTGCTTTCCAGCGAGTAGATGTTCAGTACCTGCGGTGCCGACCAGATATAGCTGCCCGATGCGTCGACCGTGAAGCCGGGGCGCGAACTTGGGACATGCGCCGGGAGGTCGGTCTGAAAAATGGTCGAATTGTCGCTGCGGGAAAGGTGGACTGCAAAGCTGTCGCGTCGGAGCAGCGTCCCCACCGGACCGTTGCCACCGTCGCTGACCGCCATGAAGATCATTTCGTAGTCGTCGTCGGGCAAACCGCTGATGTCGGCACTAAACGAATTTGCCAGACTGGCGGTGCTCTTGCAGAGAGTCTGAAAGGGCTGATCTGTTCCGGCGGGTCGGTAATACAACATCCCATACGAACCGTCGGGCAATGTGCCACGCGCGACCGAAATAACGTTGGTCACAGACGTGTCGCCCAGCACCGTATCCGTATTGAGCGCATCCGGTTTTCCGCTCGACGGTCCGTTATCCGAACCATACAGATGGGCCGAATTGCTTATAGAGCCCAAGCTGCGCGGTGCCCCTCCATTAAGCGGGATCAACGTCAGATCGACCGTATAGGCGAAATCTACGTTGGTAATGCTGCCGAGCTCCGACCAATTGACCGGTACGGTAATTTGTGTTCCATTGATCGAACTGGTGACCACCGGCGAGTCCGTCGAGTCCTGAGACGTGCCAAGGTGCTCAAGGCCTCCGTTGTTCGTATTGGCGCCGGTCCACTGCGTGATCGTTGCCGTGCTGTGGACGACCGCCTGGATCTGATACGCGCCGTAGATTCCGCTGAGGTCCGGAAGATTGATCGAAAGCGATGAAACTGTGGCTCGACCGCCAATACTGCCGTCAATGTAGGGCGTGAAACTCCACTGGCCGGAAACGGATACCGCGACGCTCCCGCCTCCTGCAGAAATTCCTGCGTCTCCGTCGACGAGACTTAACGTCGGCCCGGTCACCGGCCGCGCTGACGAATCGATCCACCCCGAGATGCTCAATTCAGTATTCGCGAACACCCCACCCTCGATCGGAATATCGACCGGGCTAAAGCTGATGGTCGGTATCCCGCCCGACGTCTTCGGCTGCCGAATCTGAATCACCTGATTCCGCTGGTCATAGCGCGTGTAAGTCTGCATCATGTCGACGCTCTGCAGCAGCGCGACGAGATCGTCCCCGGTCGTGATCACGCGATAGCGCAGATCGCTCTCCATCGACTCGACCTTCAGCGTCGCATTGCCATTGCGGTCATACATGAACAGATGCGACACCCCGTCATCAAAGTTCGTGCGCACCACCCGGCCGGCGTTGTCATAGTCCGCATATTCCTGCCATTCACCGTTCGCGCCGCCGCCCCCCGTACGCCGTCCGGTCACTTCGCCATACGCGTTGTAGCGCTGCTCGATCAGTGCACCAGTTGACACCCGTGCACCCGTCGCTGCGTCACTCGTTTGGGTGACGCGCGAAATTTCGCGGTTTTCCGCGTCATAGGTGATTGTGGTGGAGTCGAGCCGCTGGTTCCCGTCCACATCGCTGCGTAGATAGAAGACGCTCGTGACATTGCCCACGGCGTCATACCGAAAATTCGTCGCCACGCCCAGCGCGTTGACTTTCGAATGAAGTCGACCACCCGCGTCGTAAAGGTACGTGGTCACCTGGTCCGGCTCACCCTTGCGGGTTTCCCTGACGACATTGTTCAGGCCGTCGTAGTCGTATATCGTGGTGACGCGCACCTGCCGGTTCTGATAGTCGGCGAACTGCGGCAGCATCTCGCCCGTCAGACGTCCGAGCGCGTCGTAGGTGAAGTCGTACTGGCTGCCGTTCGCGTCGACCTTGCGCAGCAGGTGCCCCTCTCCGTCGTATGAATAGTTCGACGTGGCGTCACCGGTCGACTGCACGAGCTTGCCGTTGGCGTCGACCTTCGCGAACTCAACGCCGACGCGCGACTCGCTCAGCAACCGGCCGTTGTTGTCCCAGGTGTAGTTGGTGATGCGATCGTCGGGGCTGCGGGGCCACGAACTGACGATGGTATTGACGGAGGCGCTCGCCGAAACCGGGTCCGGGAACGGCAGTGCAAACCGCGTTTCCTGCGTGACGTTGCCTTGCGCATTCACCATGTACGCGATGCCGAATCCCTTCGCGTCGATTTCGAGCGTCTTCTGTCCGGCCTTGTTATAGAAGTAGGTTGTGCGATTGCCGGCCGGATCGACGGTCGCGGTAACCTGGCCGCAACCATCGTATTCCCACGTCGTCACCAGCTCGCTGCCAGACGTGATGAAGTATTCGCCCCGCGCGTCGTCACCCGCGCTCGGATCGAAATAGCCTGTCGCTACATTCTGCACGCGGGACTGAATGAGCCGGTTATCCGCGTCGTAGACGTATCGCGTTTCGCGCACGTTGGCCGCATCGGCAGGCACAGGCGGTTGCGAACCAGGTTGCGCCACGATCGGATCCGCGTAGACCTTCGTCGCGATGACATTGCCCACCGCATCGCACGCCCATAGCGTGAGCGTGCCGGTCGGGCTGACCTGCGCAGTCTTCCGGCCCGCCACGTCGTAGTACAACGTGGTGGTATGTCCATTCGCGTCGGTAATCGATGTGAGATTGCCTTGCGCGTCATAGACCCGTGTCTCGGTCGTGCTCGCAGGAAAGCCAGCCTGGTACACCGACACGCCGGTCAGCGTGATCTGCCGGTCAAGCAGGTCATACCCATAGCGCGTAACACGCTCCTCTTTGAGCCCCTGCGCTTCGATCGTCGCTATGCGATTGCCGCGCGCATCGTATTCGAACGTGTTGACAACCGCCTGGCCACCCGAAGTAACCGGTAGTGTTTCCGACAGCATCAGTCCACGGCGATCATACGTATAAGAAAACTGCCCGCCGACCTTGTTCGTATAGCCGGTGCGGTTGCCGAATGCGTCGTACGCGTAGATTTCGCCGTAGCCCTCGGCGTCGGTCGACCTCACCAGGTGGCCGAGCCGGTCGTACTCCATGCGGGTGACCGCCTTCGTATCCTGCGTCACCTTGACCGCATCGCCAAACGCGTCGTATTCGGTCAGCACGATGCTCGCCGTCGGCGAGACGACCTGCACCGCGCGGTTCAGCACGTCGTAGGAGATCTGGCTGATGATGTTCCTGTTCTGGTCGGCCGCCGTCACCCTATTGCCGAAAGCGTCATAGGTGTTACTGGTTATATAGCCGAGCGCATCGGCCGTAACCAGTAGATCACCCCTCGCGTTGTAGATATAGCGCATGCGATACGCCGCCTGCAGATTGCTCCGCTGGCTGGGACTGAGCGCTGCTGCCTCGAGCGCCTCGCCATTCGCGTCGACATAGCCACGCGCCTTGCGCTCGGCAAGTGCCCAAGCGGTGTCCCGCTCGGAAAGCTCCACCCCGCGAGGGTCGGTCTCAGCAGTCACACGTCCCATCCCGTCATACGTGTAACGTGATGTCGCAGCGACTGACGTACCGTACGCGCGGGTCTGTTCGATCATGCGCCCAGCTGCGTCGAATACCGCGTGCGTGACGCTCTGTTCGGGCAGACCATCGGCGACGCTCGTGTTCACCGCGCGTCCCAGCGCGTCAAGTTCATAGCGCGTGACGACGCCTGCCGCATTCGTCGTGCTCGTCAGACGTCCGGCGCTGTCATAGTCGTATCCCGTCGCGGCCGCCGAAGCCGGAATGATTTGCGGCAGAAGAGCGGCAGCCTGTTTCTGGCTGGCGCCGCGCGCCGCTTCGTATCTGTCCGCGTAGCGGATGGTCGTCAGCAGATGGCCCGCTGGATCGTAACGTTGCTCCGTGACGTAGCCTTCGGCATCGATCACATAGACCGGCCGGGTGGCGGTGTCATAAATCCACGTAGTGGCGCGATCCCCGGATGGCTTCGCGACGCCAGGTGACGCGAGCCAGAGCTCCAGCGCCGAGGCGTCTGGAATGCCGGCCTCCGCATACGGCGTCTGGTACTGCGTGCGTTCGAGGAGATTGCCGCCGGCGTCGTAACGGTTGGATGTGACGAAGCCGAGCGCATCGATACTGGCTGCCACCCGGTTTGCAACGTCATAAACCATGCGCGTCGTGCGATCGCTCGCATGCGCCTGAGCCGATTGGGCGCTCAGCGCTGTGGCAACGGCGTCGACGGTGAGGGCACCCGCTATATTGACGGGGCTTGCATACGTGATCGTGCTGATCACATTGCCGTTGGCGTCGTAGACGTTCTCGGCAACGTAGTTCAGCGCGTTCACCACGTAGCGCAAGCGGCCGTCTGCGTCATACACGTATTGCGTGGTCTGGTCGAGCAGCGGCTGAAGCGTTTGACTTCCCGTGATGTACGCGTCGGTCAGATTGTCCGGCGAACCGTCCAGAGGGAAGGCAAACGCCGTTCGCGCGACGACACGCCCTGCGGCGTCGTACACGCTCCTGACGAGCGCGCCGGTCGGTCCGACCGACCATATCTGCCGCCCCTCCTCATCGTAAACGTAGCGCGTGACGCCGCCCGCCGCATCGGTCACGGACACGACATCGCCATTGGCGTCGTATGCGTAGCCTGTTGTGAGGCTGAGTCCTGCCGGGTCGACGACCGTACTGGTCAACCGCCCCGCCTTGTCGAATACGTTCTGCGTGACACGCGGGTTGCTGCTGCCCGCACCTTCGGTCACGGTGAGGACGTTGCCAACACCATCGTAAGCAAACGTCGTCAACAGGTTCAGTCCACCTACGTCGGCCGTCACGGAAGCCGTGTGTCCGGCTGCGTCATAACGGGTCTCAGTCACGACCCCAGACGGGTCCGTCACGCGGGTCGCCTGACCCTTGCCGTCGTATTCGTAGCGGGTCGTGAGATTCAGGCCGCTCGGGTCGACTGTGCAGCTCAGCACGCGGCCCGTCGCGTCGTAGCTATACGTGGTGTGAACACCGCGCGCGTCAACCGTATCGATCAGATGGCCTGCGTGATCGTAGTTTTGCGTGGTCGTCGCACCGGTTGCATCGGTCGTGCTGACCAGGTTGCCGTCACGGTCGTACGTGTAGCCTGTCGTGTTGCCGCGCCCGTCAGTCAGCGTCACGATCTGGCCGGCGTCGTTGTACGTCAATGTGGTCCTGATGCCCTCGGCGGTCGTCACTGTCACCGCGCGGTCGAACTCCGAGTATGACCATGTCGTCGTGCTGCCCGTCGCGTCGGTGCGGGTGAGCATGTTGCGGAACGCGTCGTACGTCATGTGCATACGCGCGCCAGTGCCGTCGGTCACCACCACCACATTGCCGTTGCGATCGTAGTCCTGGCGGCGCAGCACACCGTTGGCATCGATCGATTCGATCACACGCCCAAACGCGTCGTAGATTGCCTGAGTGATCAGGTTGAGGCCGCCCGCGTCGGACGTATGGCGGATCGCCTGACCGAGCCGGTCGTAGTCGATCGTGTCTCGCACCTGAACATTGGAGGCAATGTCACGAACGGTGGAAATCTGCTCGCCAAACGTGTTGTAGGTATAGCGTGTGCTCAGACCTAACGCATCGGTACGCTGGACGAGGCGGCCGGCGGCGCTGTAAGTGAAAGCAGTGCGCGTGACGTCACTATCATCACCCAGCACCGCGAGTGTGCTTCTGAGCGGGTCGGGCAGGAGACCGCCTACCAGACTGGCCAGCGTGTCCGCTGCAACGCGCGTCGCGTAGACCAGCGTCTCCGTCACGTCACCGAATGCGTCATACTGGTACTCGACGACTTCGCCGATCGGATTGACAACGTGGGTGAGGTGGCCCGCCACGTCGTAGTAGTAGTACGTGGTGTTGCCGTTCGCGTCCGTCATGGAGGTGCGCAGGCCCGCCGCGTCGTACGTGTAGCTCACCCCCCACGATTGCCATACGGCATCGATCTGTGCAAGCGTTGCGTTCGCGCCAAGCGCTGCGAGCGCCGTGCTGCCTTCGCCGCCCAGCTGCGCAATCAGCCGTCCCTGCAGATCGTAGCGGTAGGTCGTCGTGCGCCCAGCGGTCGTCTCGCTGGCCACGCGGCCCTCGTCGTCCCAGGTCCAGCTAGTGGAGACATTGCCGCCCATACCGTCCTGCGAATACGTAGTGCGGCCCGTGAGCCGTCCCATTGCGTCGTAGGTGTAGTAGGTGAACTCCATCTGCCCGGGACGACTTGTCCACGCGAGCATGGCGTCGGCCCGCAGCACATAGCGCAGGCTTTGCTGCGAGGCGTTACCGCCTACCGGCGTGCTCAGCTCGTCAGCCTTGCTCAGGCAGGATGCGCCAAAGGTTGCGGACCCTATCGAGAGGCCGCTGTCCGCCGGATAGCGGAACTCGATCGTATGATGCGCAAGCGGCACTATGTTCGGTACGTCAAGCGTACCGGTGGCGAAGCCTCCGAATGGGAAGTCGAACGTGAGCGCTCCCGCCTGCACGCCATCGATCCAGATTTCAACACTGCCGCTTGAACCCAGCGTCCCGGTCACGTTAATCGTGACCGGGATCTGCTGTGGCGCCTGCGTCGAGCCGAGATCGACTTGCTGGCCGCGCACGCGCTGTGTGACGTTGCCCCACGCATCGTAGCTATAGTGCGTCACGTAACCTTCGGCATCGACTTCTGCACACAACAGGCCGCGCGAGTCATAGAAGTAGCTCAGGTGAGCGTCTGCGTCGCTGCTACCGGGAACCAGCTGCGCAAACATGCCCTGACTGCGCAACGAGGCGTCCGTTGCCGTGGCATAACGAACCGTCTCAACACGCTCCCCTGCGCCGTTGTACCGGTATTCGGTCAGGAAACCTTCCGGGTCAAGTTCCCCGCGCAACAAACCATCCTGATCGTAGAAGTAGCGCGTGACGCGATCGTTGGCCGGATCGGGATCTGGTAAGACCTGTGTCGGCGCCACGCTGGTGTCGACCCGGTTCGCAAAGACCGTCTTCACCACGGGACGTCCGCTGCCGTCGTACTGAACCTGGGTGACGGTTCCGTCCGCGTCAACGGTATGGTCGATGAAGTTGTTGAGATAAAAAGCCCATACCGTCCGGTCGTCCACCGATGCAGGCGGGCGCAGCTTCGAGGAGTCGAGCGTCAGCAACGCCCCCGATTTCAGCCTTTCGGCGGGTGTCCCGTCGGCGTTGGTCAACGAGGCGAGTTGCGCGGCCGTAAGCCTGGTTGCATAGGTGAGCGTGCGCAGCGGCCTCGCGAATGTGGTGTCGTAGACATACTCCGTCAATGTTCCATCAGGGGCGATCTGTGCGACACACTGGCCACGCCCGTTGTACAGGTAGTGCGTATTCAGTCCATTGGCATCGGTCGTCATCTGCAACCGGCCGTTGGTGTCGTAGTAGTTCCTGATCTGCGACTGCACTTTGCCCTGCACCGAATCGACCACGGCGACCAGTTCCCCCGCGGCGTTATACGTAGAGGTACGCGTCAGCCCGTTGCTGAAGGTGACTGAAACCGTGTGGTGCGCATCGTCGTACTGATACAGCGTCGTGACGCCGTCGAACTGAATCGCGCAGAGGAGGCGGCCGAGCCCGTCGTACGTGAAAGTTTCAGCCTTCTCGTTGCCCGGACTGCCCGCAAAACGCTGTAGGAGACGACCGGCAGCATCATAGACGTACCGTGTCTGGATGATTGCTCCCGTCACATCGCCTGTGCCGTCGGCCAGCAGCTTCTCATAGCGCGCGACCGTTGCGAGGTTCCCACGGTAGTCATACGTCGAATCGATACGGATCGCCTCGCTGGGATTCACAAGGCCCGCCGCCCATGCATTCAACGTCGCCTCCGACACTGCATCGGTGTTGCTCAAGGCGCTGACGTCGAATGCCGCCGATGTGTACTGGATCTCGCTGACCTTCTGGCCCGCCGCGTTGTACCTGAACTCCGTGACGCGGCCCGCCGCACTCACCACGTATCGCAGATGCCCGGCTGCGTCATAGACATAGCGCGTCGTCAGGTACTGGTTCGCGTAACCATTGGCAAAATTGCTGGTCTTGTCAAAGACCGTCTCGGTCAACAGTTCATTGTTCGACCCGTACGTACGGGTAACGTCGGCTGAGCTGTCCGATTGGCTGATCAGATTGCCCGCGGCATCGTAAATAAAGTAGATCGGTTTGCCCTTACCATCATTCAGAATCCGCAGGTCGCTGTCGCCGTTGACGTTATACGTAAAGTTCAGGTTTACCCACTGTCCGTCCAGAGACGAAGTCGACCGGATGCTGATCAACCTGCCGGCATCGTCATACGTCAAGACCTTCCTGTAGCCAAGCGGATCGGTCACCGTCGTCTGCCTGTTCGCGGTGTCATAGCTAAGCGTGGTGATCCGAAACACCCCGTCGTCGGCCTTTTCGGCAATCGTCGCCACCCGGTACTCGCCGTTCACCTGAAGATAGGTGAACATCACCTGGGATCCATCCGACTGGGTGATCGAGGCGATCCGGCTGCTCGTGCCGTCGTACGTATAGGTCGTCGTATAGACGTGAGCGTCGGCGATGCTGTTGTCTTCCGGACTCAGGTCGACTGTCACCCGCGACAGTCGACCCTGTGTGTCGTACGCGTAACGGATCGTGGTCGACGTGACCAGACTGTTACCCATCCCCCGGTAGACCGAGCGCAGATCCGTCAGTTGACCGGCTGCGTTGTAGTCGAGATAGGTGACGTCGCCCCCTGCAGTCGTTACCTGCGCGAGCTGCCCTGCGGCGTTGTAGGCGTAGCCGACCGTATTGCCGTCCCTGTCGCGGGTTGACACGAGCCTGCCGCCTCGCGTGGCATCGTAAAGCTCGCTCAGCCCGTTGTTTCCGTCGTTCCACTGCCAGTTGCGGGTCGCCTCATCAAAGGACAGCGTCGCGTACGCCCCTGTGCCAGTAGCATCGGCATAGCCGGGCTCAAAGTCGCCTTGGACAACGCTGGCGCCAAGCCACGCGGTCGACACATACAACTGGCGCGACGCATCGTACTCGTACACCGTACTCGAACCATCCCAGTCTGTCAGGGTTACCGTACTGCCTATGCTATTCAGCGTCCCAGTGAGGCCATCCACCGTGCGCGATCCGCCTGGGCGCCAGTTGTCTCCAGCAAACTGTCCGAGGCTGTTATAGGCGCGGTAGATCGAACTGTTCACCCCCTGGCCGAGCAGCAACTGGTCACGATCCTGAATCACCAGATTGCCGTTCGCCGCGTTCACATAGAGCTGCTCTCCGGTCTGCCCGAATGCCGCATTGCCGACCTGGCCATGGGCTCCAAGCCCCAATGCCGACGACGACTGCAAACCCAAACCATTGCCCGTGACGATCGCTACCATCTATGCCCCGTACCTGTTCGTTAAGCCTTGCGCGATTGGTTTCCCGAACCGCTTCCGAACAAGTTGTCCGAAGATTTTTAGAACTGTTTAGCGAAAATCTCAGGCGCTCAGGATCTCGTGCGTCCTTGCGTGCGATGAAGCATAAATTGTGGCGGCGATTGCCGGCCTGATCTCGCAATAACGATCCCGCAGCAATTCCAGACTGCTATGCTAGAAAAAGGCTACTCACTTCCGATCCCTCACTTTCGGCTTTGTCCACCGACGCAGCGAACACCCGACGCCAAATGAACTCCACTTCCGAACACGCCGTTGCTTTGGCATCTGCCCGACTGACCCGGCTGCTTGCGTTCCTTGAGTCCGACCCCAACAACCTGTCGTTGCTAGGAGACGCCACCGCGTGCGCATTCGACGCACAGCAATTCGAACGGTGCGATGAACTGCTCGCACGTCAGCAAGCGCTCGGTGCGGTGCCGCCTGAGTCGATGCATCTGCGTGGGCTGTGTGCCATGGCTCGTGGCAAATTCGAGGACGCGCTCCGGGCATTCGCCGCGTTACCGGACGGTGAAAGCCATCCCGCGATTCGCTATAACAAAGCTTATGCGCACGCCATGCTCGGCGCTTTCGACGAAACGCTAGCGCTGCTGGATGAAGGCGTGCTGACAACGATTCCGCAAGCCATCACGCTCCAAATGCGGTCGCTTCACCATCAAGGCCGCCTTGACGAGGTCATCGAAGTTGGCAAGCGGTATGCGGATCATCCGGAGACCGGCATCGAAGTCTGCGGACTCCTCGCCGCTGCTTTGTTCGATGCCGGACATCCCGACAGCGCGCAACAGTTCGCGTCTCTTGCAAAGAGCTCTCCCGACGGTCTCGCCATAGCTGGTTTGCTGGCACTCGGCGAAGGCCGCGAGTTCGACGCCATGGCGCTATTCGCGGAGGCACTGCGCAGCCAGCCGGCACACAGCCGCGCGCTTCTCGGCACAGGGCTCGTGCTACTCGAACAGCACCGCTTCGAGCAGGCCGCGCAACACATCGACGCCGCATCCGAATCGTTTCGCACCCATGCGGGCTCCTGGATTGCGGCCGGCTGGGCCCATTTGCTCAATGGCGATCTGCAACTGGCGCGGTCGCGCTTCGAACAAGGCGCTCACCTAGATCGCGGTTTTGCCGAAGCCCCTGGCGCACTGGCCATCGTGGCGCTGCGGGAAGGCAGACTCGACGAGGCGCGTGCGCATATGAAGGTGGCGTTGCGGCTGGACCCCGAGTGTCTGTCCGCCGCGCTTGCGAAGAGTCTGCTCAGCACCTCCGCAGGCGATCAAAATACAGCGAGTCAAGTCCTTGATGCGGCATTGAATCGGCCCTTGGACCCACAAGGCAATACACTTGCAAAAGCGATCGCGAGAAAGGTGACCCGGAGCAATAAGACCCCTCCCCTTAACAAATCGTCACAAGAACTGGAATAGGAAAATGCCTAATTTTTCGCGAATGGTCGATCATCTGCGAAATAGAACTTGTCCTAAAAATACGTGACGATCGACTATTTTGATTTTGATATAAGCACCTACCTCTCTGATTAATCTGATTGCATTCGTTTTTGATTCGTTTGCCTCACTATTTTCATCCGTTCGCCTTACTATTTTCAATTTCACCACTTCCAATTCGAAAGAAAACTCCCCATAATGCGGCCCACTTAAACACGGGACCTCATCCATGTCGGCAGACCAGGCACTCCAAATGATGACGCAGCTGTTCTGGAACAGCTTCCTCATCGCGGGGCCAATTGTTATTGCCACGCTCGTGGTCGGTCTGCTGATCAGTGTCTTTCAGGTCGTCACGCAGCTGCAGGAAATGAGCCTGAGCTATGTGCCGAAGCTCGCGGTCGCCGTCATCGTGACGGTTTCGCTCGCCCCGTGGATGCTCGCGCGTCTGACCGGTTTCGCAGCATCGCTTTTCCGCAGCATTCCTGATCTGGGCTAACGCAATGACAGTCGAAGCCAGCACGAGCTGGACGCTCGGCGTTCTTCTTCTTTCGTTGCGAATCGGCCCGGTGTTCGTTCTTGCGCCGCCGTTCTCACAAACGCAGGTGCCCGCGCCGGTCCGCGTGTGCTTCGTGCTGGCGCTCGCCGCATGTCTGGCACATAGCGCTGCACCCGACGTCTACATGGACGGCGCAGCGCTACTCATCGCCGCTGCAGCCGAATTGATGCTGGGCCTCGCGATCTGCTTCGCGTTCCAGGCCGCGTTTGCCGCGCTAACGTTTGCTGGCCGCGTGCTCGACGTCCAGGCCGGCTACGGTCTCGCGATGGTGATCGATCCGGGTTCGCGTGCACAGGCGCCGCTGTTCGGCACGATACTCACGCTCGTCGCGGGCCTGCTGTTTTTTGCTTCGGGCGGTCATCTCGAGCTGGTACGGCTTTTGATGGCGCTAACGAGCGTCATACCAGTCGGCTACGCGCGAGTCGCCGTCACTCCCGATGCGCTGATCGGCTATTTCGGCATTGCGCTCGGCATGGGTCTGTCGGTCATCGCGGCCGCAATGGTCACACTGTTTCTAATCGATGTAGCGATCGCCTTTCTCTCCCGCGCGTTGCCGCAAATGAACGCACTGATGTTGGGTCTGCAAATCAAAGTCATCGCGACGCCCGTCATGATGGCGCTATCAGCGGGTCTACTCGCACCTGCGACATTGCGTTTGCTGACGCACGCCTTGGCTTTCGTACCGTCCCTGGATTAGTCATGTCGGATACGGAACAGAACAAATCGGAACAGGCCACTGCTTACAAGCTCGAGCAGGCGCGCAAGAAGGGCATGGTGCCGCGCAGCCAGGAACTCGGCATGGTGCTCGGCCTGCTTGCGAGTACCGGCTACCTGTCAGTGTGGGGCGGAGAAATGGCGGCACGTCTCGCTTCGCTCGGCGCTCATGCGCTGAGCGAAGCCGCGTCACTCGACGCAAGTGGCCGTGCGATGCCGCTCGCGTGCGCGGCGCTGCTGCTGCAGGGCGCGCACGCGGTTGCGCCACTGATTGCGATTGCGATGGGTAGCGCGCTACTGTCAGCGCTGATGCAGACCGGCTTCCTGTTCGCCCCCGGCGCACTCAGGCTGGACACCAGCAAGCTGAATCCGGTGCAAGGTCTCAGGCGTGTTTTCTCGATACAGACGCTGATCGAAGCCGCCAAGGCATGCTTCAAGATGGTCGTCTATGTGGCGATCATCCGTTTCACGATCGTCGATGCGGCCGTCTCGCTCGCACATGAGGACCTGTCCGCGGTACGCATTGCGCAGACGCTGCTCGCTAGCGGCGTCCACCTGCTTTTCATGCTGCTCGCGGCCGCGTCGGTGTTCGCGTTGCTCGACCAGGTGCTGGTGCGACGCTCATTCGCGAGAAAGATGCGTATGAGCCGCTACGAGCAGAAGCAGGAAATGAAGCAGCGCGAAGGCGATCCGCGCATCAAGCAGCGGCGCCGCCAGTTGCAGCGCGAATTGCTGCAGCGTTCGCGCAGCATGAAGGCGGTGCGCAGTGCGGACGTGATCGTCGCGAACCCGACGCATTATGCGGTCGGTCTGAAATACGATCCGTCACGGATGGCCGCGCCGCATGTCGTCGCCAAAGGGGCCGGCGATTTTGCACTGCGTCTGAAGAAGCTCGCCTTCATCTATGGCGTGCCGGTCATCGAGTCGCCACGTTTCGCCCGCGCGCTCTATTTCAAGGCAGTGCTCGAACGCGAGGTGCCGGGCGATCTGTATCGCGATACCGCGGCGATCTATTTGCAGGCGCGACGTGCGCCGTCGCAGGTGATGTCCGCATGACGCTTCGATCCCGCCTGCGCAATCATTCCGACCTCGCGCTCGTCTTCGCCGTCGTCGCGATCCTGTTGCTGCTGTTTACACCGATTCCGGCAGGGGCGCTCGACCTGTTCATCATCGTCAATTTCGCATTCGCGTTCACGATCCTGTTGATGACGTTTTACGTGTCGCGACCCGTCGAGTTCTCGACGTTCCCTTCCCTGCTGCTGATCGCGACGCTGTTCCGCTTGTCGCTGAACATCGCCGCGACCCGTCTGATCCTGTCCGGCGCCGAAGCGGGCCAGGTCATCGCGGCAATCGGCGCATTCGTCGTGCAGGGTAACTTCGTCATCGGCCTGATCGTCTTCTTCATCCTGATCGTCGTGCAATACGTGGTGGTCACGACCGGCGCGCAGCGCGTGTCGGAAGTCGCCGCGCGCTTCGTACTCGACGCGATGCCCGGCCAGCAGATGAGCATCGACGCCGACCTCAACATGGGTCTCATCGATCAGGACGAAGCGAAGCGCCGACGCAAGGCGCTCGAAAAGGAAGCTGGCTTCTACGGCTCGATGGATGGCGCGAGCAAGTTCGTCAAAGGCGATGCGGTAGCCGGCATCATGATCCTGCTGATCGACATTCTCGGCGGCTGGGCGGTCGGCGTCGCGCAGATGGGCATGCCGCTCAGCCAGGCAATGCAGACCTTCACGCTGCTGACGATCGGCGACGGCATCGTCACGCAGGTGCCCGCGCTGATCATTTCCGTCGCGACCGGCATCATCGTCACGCGCTCGTCTGCGGACGGGGAGCTCGGCAACGAGGTGCTGCGTCAGCTCGTGCAATTCCCGAAGATCCAGATCCTCGTCATGGTCGCGCTGACCGGCCTGCTCGCGCTGCCGGGCATGCCGAAGTGGCCCGTGCTGATCCTTGCAACGATTGCGGGTTGCGCCTGGTGGATCGCGCGCCGCAAACGAAGTGCGGCGCCGGATAACCAGGCCGCGACGGACGGAGGCGACAGCGACGCGGCCGCGGCCACCCAGGCCACCGATCTGCCGGCCGTCGAAGTGTCGTTCGGCGCCGCGCTGACGGCCGCATGGATCCCGACGCAAAGCTTGCTGGCCGAACGCATCGCGGCGTTTCGCAAACAGTACGCGGCCGAGATGGGCGTGTCCATTCCGCCCGTGGTGTTCCGCGACGGCGCGCAGCTTGGCTCCAACGACTACCGGATCCTGCTGTTCGGAGACCGCTTCGGTCAGGCAACGCTGTATCCGGAAAAAACACTCGCCATTCACTCGTCGGACAAGGGTGAGAAGGTGCCCGGCATCGCCACTCACGATCCGGCCTTCGGGCTGCCCGCGGTATGGATCGATACGGCCGACCTGTCGCGCGCGCGCTCGCTCGGTTACACCGCGGTCGATCCGCTGACCGTGCTGATCACGCACGTCACCGAGGTGATCAAGGCCAACGTACCCGCGTTGCTGTCGCGCACCGAAGTCGTCGCGATGCTCGAAGGAGTGCGTTCACGCACACCCGGCCTCGTCGAGGAACTCGTGCCGAACGTGCTCGCCGTCAGCGACGTGCAGCACGTCTTGCAGAATCTGCTGACCGAGCAGGTCGCGATCCGCAATATCGGCCTGATCGTCGAAGTGCTGGTCGACGCGGGTCGGCATGAAAAAGACCCTGCCGCGTTGAGCGAGCGTGTGCGCCAGCGGCTCGGCCACGGCATCTGTCAGGCAATCCAGAGCGATCACGATGCGCTTGCGGTGCTGACGCTCGACCCCGCGCTCGAAAACGCGATCGTGCAGAACCTGCAGGGTGCTGACGGCGCAGGCGCGTTCGTGCTCGATCCGCGTCTGGCCGAAAGCTTCCTCGCCCGGCTCGCCGCGCAGGTCGACGCGATGATGCGGCAGAACCTCAAACCTGCGTTGCTGTGCCGCCCGGAAATTCGTCGTCATCTGAAAACCTTCACGCATCGTGTTGCGCCACGGCTCGCCGTGCTGTCGATGAACGAGGTTCCGCACTCGATCAGCCTGAGATCGTTCGCGATGGTCAGTCTCGACACAACTGCGGCTCGGGCTCCCGCGCGCGCCGCGCAGCCCTCGAACGCTACAGCGCTCGCCGCCTGAGTGTCGGGCAGCTTGCCACCTGCCTGCCAAATTGAAACGGATTCCTGATGGATAACATGATGACTGTCGCGGCCAGCCTGATCTCGCACGAAACGCGCCGGATCGAAACCGCTGGGCAAAACCTCGCGAATGTGGCCACGCCCGGCTACAAGCGGCAGATCGCGTTCGACGACGTGCTCGCAGCCGGACGCACCGGGACGGTCCCTGTGTCTGCCATGCTCGCGCCGCCGCCAACCGGCATCGCCACCGACTTCTCCGCCGGCAAGCTGGTCCACACCGGCAATCCGCTCGATCTGTCGATCAGCGGCTCCGGCTTCTTCGAGGTCATGACAGCGAGCGGTCCGGCCTACACTCGGCTCGGCGCGTTCCAGCGCGATGCCGACGGACGTCTCGTCACGGCCCAGAATTGGGCGTTGCAAGCCGCGGGTGGCGGCGACGTGATCCTGCGTTCGGGCAACTGGCAGATCGCCGGCGACGGCACGCTGATTGACGACGGCACGCCTTCGGCCGTGATACGCGTCGCAACTTTTACGGATCCGACCCAACTCGAGCGCCGCGCGGACGGCCTGTTCCATGCCACGGACGCGCAGGCCGTCGACGCCGAACATCCGCACATCGTGCAGGGCTTTATCGAATCGTCGAACGTCGCGCTCGGCAACGACATGATGCGGATGATGGAGGCAATGCGCCGCGTCGAGTCCGGCCAGAAGCTCGTGCATGCGTACGACGACATGCTCGGCGCCGTTTTGCAGCGTTTGGGAGACATGTAAGCGTGAACAACGTTTTTTATATCGGCGCGATGGGCTTGAACGCGCAGCAGACAGCCGTCGACGTCACCGCGAACAACATCGCGAACATGAACACACCGGCGTTCAAGCGCGGCACGGTGTCCTTCAGCGAGTTACTGACGTCGGCGGTCGCCCCACTCAGCCGCGCCCCGGCCAACGAAACCGTCACCATCGCCGCGGGCGTGGCGGCCGACCCGTCGCTGCACGTTTTCACGGCGGGCG
Source organism: Paraburkholderia sp. 31.1 (assembly GCF_014397645.1). Lineage (NCBI taxonomy): Bacteria > Pseudomonadati > Pseudomonadota > Betaproteobacteria > Burkholderiales > Burkholderiaceae > Paraburkholderia > Paraburkholderia sp. 31.1. Next base: position 28,380 of record NZ_VZQN01000033.1, on the reverse strand, counting down.
AGTTGCGCCCGACCGGCAGCGCGCTCGATCTCGCGATTCGGGGCGACGGCTTCATCGAACTGGCGTCGGACTCGGGACCGGCCACGTTGTGGCGCGGCGGCACGCTGCACGTCGGGGCCGACGGTTATCTGACTGCGTCGAACGGCCTGCCGCTCAAAACGATGATTTCCGTTCCGCGCGACGCCTCCAGCATCACCATTTCGACGACCGGCCAGGTGCAGGCGGTTCTGCCGAACCAGACCGACCCGATTGATCTCGGCGAAATCGAACTCGTGATGCCGACTGACGTGCGCGCGCTGCAATCGGCCGGCGACGGAATCTATCGCATTCAGGACGACGGGATCACTGTCAGCCGCGTGCGTCCCGGCGAAGACAACGCTGGGACGTTGGCGCAAGGATTCAGCGAAGCCTCGAACGTGTCGCTGTCGGATGAACTCGTCAGTCTGATGCTGTATCAGCGTGCGTATGCGTCGAACGCGCGACTCGTGCAGGCCGGCGATGAGTTGATGGCGATTGCGAATGGGTTGAAGCGGTAAGCCAGCTTCGCAATCACGGTCAAATACAGCCAGCCCATGTTCAATACGAGCGCGTTCAATCTTATGTCGCCCATCCGATGTCGCCAGTTCAATGCGTTTGCGATCGCGCTCGCCTCCGTGGTCGCGAGCGCGGCAGCCTACGCCTCTGACGCGGCGGTGAAGTTCCGCGCCGCCGCCGACATCGACGGCAACGTCGTGCGATTCGGCGATGTCGCCGACCTGAGCCCTGTGCCTGTGGCCCTGCAAAAGCAGGCGGCCGAACTCGTCGTCGCAAGATTGTCCGAATCGGCTACGAGTGTTGCGGTAGAGCCGCGTCGTCTCGCCGAAGCGGCCCGCCGTCAGATGCCGGCCCTCACGCCGTGGCTTTCCATGCGGGACACTCAACCGGCCGTCGTCATCAGCGGTCCTGTTCGCGCCATGTCCGGTTCGCCGAGCGACGCTCGTTCTGCGCCGCCGGCACGCTGCGTCGAACTCGTTCGTGATCTCGCGAAAGGCGATGCAATCACGTTCGATAGCGTGCGCGGTATCGCGTGCCCGCAGAAGCTAGTCATGCGCGGCGTTCACTACGACGACAAAGCGCGCGTCGCGCGTGCGGCTCAAAACCTCGTGCCCGGCGACGTGATAACCGGCATCCCCTCACAACGTCTCGCCCAGGTCATGCGCGGCGAACGCATTGTGGCCGTCGTACGAACGGGTGCCGTCACCGTCTGGCGAACCGGCATCGCATTAACGGACAGCGCGAGTGGCCGCGTAACCATGATCGCGACAGGCGATCACGACATCGTGGCCATTCCTGCTACCACCTCGCTGTCGAAGTAATTCAGTCATGCAACCCAAGATCCGTTCAACGCTGGCAACGATAGGCATCGCCTGGTGCGCGCTCACGCCCACCCACGCCGCCGACCTCTTCCACAGCGACGCCTACCAGTCGCTGACCTCGGACCGCCGCGCCTCGCGCCCGGGCGACATCGTCACGATCCTCGTCTATGAGAACTCGACCGCGAGCAATACTGCGGACACGTCGACCAAAACGAACGTGGCTGTGCAGGGCAACGTGTCGACGATGTGGGCCGGCAGCAATGCTGCGCAGATCGGCCTCGGCGATAACTACGGCGGACGCGGACAGATCCAGCGCACGGGCCGTTTGCTCGCGCAGATCAGCGCGCGTGTGGAGGCGACTGAGCCGAATGGTGACCTGATCGTCGCCGGCGAACAGGCCATCGACGTCAACGGCGAAAAGACGCGCATCCATCTGCAAGGCCGCGTGCGTCCGGTCGACATCGCCGCGAACAACACAGTGCAGTCGAACCGCCTCGCGGACGCGAAGATCGACTACGTCGGCGAAGGCTTCATCACCGATCGGTCGAGACCCGGCCTCATTCCCCGCTTTCTCGCATGGCTGGGCTTATGGTAATGCGGCTCTCTTCTCGCACGATGCGGGTCATCCAGGCCGTACTGCTGCTCGTATGCGCGATGGCCGCGGGCAGCGGTCCAGCGCACGCGGCAAATGAAGTGCGCCTCAAAGACCTCGGACGCTTTCTCGGCTGGCGCGACAACATGCTCGTCGGCTACGGCATCGTGTCGGGTCTCGCGGGCTCGGGCGACACGCCGCGCAATCAGGCCACGCGTCAGGCCATGATGAACATGATGTCGCAGTTCGATCTGAATCTGACCCAGGACCAGATCCAGAGCCGCAACGTCGCCATGGTCATGATTACGGCCTCGCTGCCGCCGACCGCCAACATCGGCGACCGGATCGACATCAACGTCACGTCGATGGGCGATGCACGCAGCCTGTCGGGCGGCACGCTGATCATGACGCCGCTGCGCGGCCCCGACCGCAAGACGTACGCACTCGCGCAAGGACCGATAACGGTCGGCGGCTACCGCTTCGACGCCAACGGCAATCTGCGCCAGAAAAATCATCCGACGGTCGGTACCGTGCCGCAAGGTGCGATCGTCGAAGTACCGGTGCGCGCCGAGCTCGTCACGCAGGACGGCTATCTGAACTTCGTCCTGCGCAACGCGGATGCGACCACGGCAGAGCGCATCGCACAGCGTATCAACCAGGCGTTCGGCGCCAGCAGCGCGCGCTCGCTCGACGCGGAAACCGTCCAGATCCGCGCGCCCGGTGAAGGCAGCGCGCTCAACAGTTTCGTAGCGCGCGTGGAGACGCTTGGCGTCGTGCCCGATCAGGGCTCACGTGTCGTCATCAACGAACGCACGGGCACCGTGGTCGCCGGCGGCGACACGCACATCTCGCCGATCACGATTTCGCACGGCGACATTCGCGTGACGGTCACGACCGAATACTCGGCATCGCAACCCGAGCAGATCGGCATTGCGGGCCGCGGCGTGCGCAGCCTCGTGATCGGCAACAGCGATCTTTCCGTCGACGAACCCGGCCAGACCGTCGCCGCAACGTTCCCCTACGGCTCGGTCGGCGAACTCGTGCAAGCGCTCTCGCGCAGTCGTGTCAGCACCCGCGACGTGATCGCGATTCTCGAAGCCATCAAGGCGGCGGGCGCGTTGCACGCCGACATCATCGTTCAATAACAGGAGGAACCGCTATGACGATCAACCTCGTCGCCGCCATCGCCGGCAAGGCTCTCGACGGGCTGTTCGCACGGCAAACGGCCACCGCGCAGAACGTGGCCAACGCCGGCTCGGCGAATTTCACGCCGCTGCGGGTGTCGTTCGAGGATGCCTTGCGCGACGCCGCCGCGTTGCACCCCGGCGACACGCCGGCCAGCGTGCTCCCGCGTGTCGCGGGTGTCGCGCCCCGCATCGACGCGCCGCTGCCGCTCGCCTCGAATACCGTGCGAATCGACGACGAAATTGCTACGGCATCTGAAACCTCGGCACGCTACGCGATGCTGGCCGGCATGCTCGATCGCACGATGCAGATCGAGAAACTCGCGATAGGCGGAGGCTGAACCGATGACCGATTCCATCTTCGCGATTGCGCGCTCCGGACTCGACGTCGAGCGCCAACGCATGGAAGTCATTGCGCAGAACCTGGCCAATGCGGGCACGACGCGCACGGCAAGCGGCGCGTCTTATCAGCCGCTGCGGCTCGTGTCGGGGCCGCGCCTGGCCGCAGGGGACTTCCCCACTCTGCTCGGCAACGGCGGCACGCCCGGTGCGCACAGCGCCGCGGGACTTCCCACCACGCATGGGCTCGGGGGCGTGCAGACGTATGGCATCGAGACGGTCGACGCGCCGCCGCGCCTCGTCTACGACCCGTCGCATCCGCACGCGGACGCGAAAGGCTTCGTGTCCTACGCCGGTCTCGATCATGCCGGCGAGATGGCGCTCATGGTGCAGACGTTGCGCGTGTACGAAGCCAACACGGTGATGTTCAACGCGGCACGCTCGATGTATATGCGTGCCCTCGAAATGGGGAGCCACTGATGAGCATCGCCGTCATCTCCGCGCTCGAACCGGGCTTTCTCGCGCCGACGTGGCAAATCGGCCTGGCGCCGTCGCTCGCGCCGCAAGTGGAGCAAGGCCTCGGCGCGACCACTCAACCCGGCTTCGGCGCTCTACTCGTCGATGGCCTGCAATCGGTCGACACGCAGGTCAGCACCGCCAATGCAGCGATTGCCGACTTCGCGCTCGGCGCGGACCTGCCGCCGCATCAAGTGATGATGGCGCTCGAACAGGCCCGCATATCGCTGCAATTCGCGTTGCAGATCCGCTCGCGCCTCGTCGAGGGCTACCAGGAACTGATGCGGATGCAACTCTGAAATGGAAGCCAGCATGTCCCGCTTCAAGTCGTTTTTTGCCGATGCGCCGCGCGAGCGGCAATTCTTGATGGTCGGCGCGCTATCACTGCTGCTGTGCGGCGCGATGGCAGCCGCGTTCTTCCTGTCACGGCCCGGCTATCAGGTCCTGTTCCGCGATCTGAAGCCGCAGGACGCGTCCGCGCTCGTGGCCGAACTCGACAAACAGAAGGTACCCTACCGGATCGACGACGAGACCTCCGCGATTCTGGTGCCCGCCGGCGATACGCGCGCACTGCGTCTGAAGCTGATGAGCAGCGATCTGCGCCTGCACGGCGCGGTCGGCTTCGAGCTGTTCAATAACTCAGATCTCGGCCTCACCGAGTTCGCGCAGAAGGTCAACTATCAGCGCGCGTTGCAAGGCGAACTCGCGCGCACGATCATGACGCTCGACGAGATCGACCTCGCGCGCGTGCATCTGACGCTGCCCGAGTCGTCGCTGTTCCGGCGCGATGCGGCGCGGCCCAAGGCCTCGGTCGCGCTGTTCATGCGCGACGGCCAGGCGCTCGCTCCCGAAACGGTGCGCGGCATCCAGCGGCTCGTGGCCGCAGCGGTGCCCGAGCTGTCCGCCAACGACGTCACTGTGCTCGATCAACGCGGCGGCGTCGCGGGCACGAAAGCCGGCGAAAACGCGATGACCGACGACCCGCATTTCACGTTGAAGCAGGCGATCGAGCAACGCTACGAACGTAAGATCCTTACGCAGATTGCGCCGCTGGTCGGCGACGGTCATGTGAGCGTCAGCGTCGACGCGGCGCTTGACTTCGCGCAGACGCGCACGACGCGCGAGTCGGGTGTCACCCGGCCCATCGTCAACGCCGACGGCGCGGCCAGCGCCACGCCGCCGCTACCGTCAACGAAAACCGCAAATGCGTTGCCGCCCGCTGGCACGCCACCGCTGCCCGCAATGCCCTCCGTGGAGGGGACAAAGACCGATCGCAGTCTCGAGCAGATCGTGTCGGAGCCCGGTTCGATCCGCCGGCTATCAGTCGGCATCGTGCTCGACTATGCCTTGCCGCAAGACGATATGACACGCATAAACGCGATGCTGGGCGCGTCGATCGGTATCGACGCGGCGCGCGGTGATGTGCTGTCTATCTATGTGCGTCACTCCGGCGACGCAGCGACGAGTGCGGTTGCGCAAACGACGCCCGCGAACGCCGGCGTTGCGGCACCAGTCGAGCCCGATGCGAGCGCGGATCTGGAGGCCGGCGCCACGATTCGCGACGCATCCGAACCCGTCGCATTGGCCGTCGCAAATTCCGCTGCACGCGACGCCGACGCACGGCGCGTGGAGGCTGTGGTCCAACACCTCGCGCAATGGATGGCCAGTCATCCGGCCGCCGGCGTTTGCTCTGCCCTGTTGCTCGTCGGCATCATTGGTGCGTTGCTCGCGATGCGCCGGCGTCGTGCTTCCCGTCGCTCGTCGTCACGTGCTTTGAGTCTGCATCAGCGCGAAGCCTACGTGCTGCGCTTGCGTGCGCTGCTCGCCGAAGAAGGAGAGCAGCATGGCCACGCCTGAGCGCGACGCATCGCGCGAACGCCGTCTGAGGCGCGCGGTTGCCGATCTGAGCGGGCTTGCGATCGACGATATCGAGGCGATCTGGAGCGCGCTCTCGCACGACGAGCGCGCGCGCTTGCGACCGCTGCTCGCTGACGCGGCGCGCGTCGCACCCGGAAATCTGGTGGCGGCGATGACGGCCCCGGCGACAGATGACCGCGTTGCGATTGCCAGCGACGGCCATTCGCCTGAAGACGCGCGACTCGCCGCATCACGGCTTGCGCGTTTCGCCGAGACCTTGCCGCATGAACTGCTTTGCCGGTTGATGTCTTGCGTGAACGCACCGACCCGCGAGGCCGTGATCGCTGCGTTGCCGCCCGAGCGCCGCGCAATGCTCGCGCCACTTGGTCGTGCATATGACATCACGGAGCGCGCGCGTTCGGCGTTGCAGGCCGCGGCGCTCACAGCCAGCGCGCAACTCGGCGATATCTCTGATGATGACGGCAAGCCGCCGCAGGTCGAACCATTGCGGCTCCACCAGAAGCTTCGCCGCTGGATGGGGCGGTCCGCATGAGTCTGCTGCTGAAAGCCGCGCAGGTCACGCTGGGCAGCGGACGCAAGACGCTCGGTCGAGCCACGCTGGTTGCCGTAGCCGCCGAGCCGGCCGAACACGTGCCGGTGCAAGTTCAGCACGCTTTCCAAACCGACGCACAGATCGACGAACTCAGACGCGAACTGGCGGAACTCGCGCAAACGCATGCCGAGCAAATCCGCGACTTCGAGGAACGGGAACGCGCCGCCTATCAGCGAGGCATCGAAGAAGGCATCGAAAAGGGGGTAGCGCGCGTCAAGCTCGATCACGTGCAGCGGATCGAAGCACTCGTCGCCGGTATCGACGCGGCGCTCGCTGCGTTGCGCGACCGCCTGCAAGCAGTCGAAAGCCTCGCGCTCGATGTCGCACAAGCCGCGCTGCGGAAAACCCTCGGCGACACCACTGCGTGTGCGGCGCTCGTCGTGCAAACCGCGCGCCATCATCTCGCGCAGATCGCGGCGGGGTCGGCGATCGGCGTGCGCGTGTCCGCGAAGGACTTTCCTGACGCCGATGCGCTGCGCGACGCATTCGCCACGCTCACGCGCGATACCGCACTGACGGTCGACGCCGATCCGCAATTGGCTGCCGGCGCGTGCCTGATCGATCTGACACTCGGCCGCCTCGACGTGAGCCTGCCGCGGCAGCTCTCGCATTTCAATCGCACGCTCGACGAACTTCGCGCCGATGACTGACCGTCCCTCGCTCCACCGCTATCTTGCCGCAATGCGTCAGGTCGATCCGGCGACCCGGGTCGGCGCGATCACGCGCGTAATGCCGACGTTCGTCGAAGCGGACGGACCCGGCGTGCCGCTCGGCTCGCGCTGCTCACTCGGCGCGCCGGGTCCGCAGCAATGCGAGGCGGAAGTCGTCAAGGTCGAGGTGGGCCGCGTCACGCTGGCGCCGTACACGTCGACGGCAGGGATCTGCGTTGGCGACCCGGTGTGCGCGATGCGAGTGGGAGCAACGATCCCCGTTGGGCCACGCTGGCTCGGACGCGTCGTCGATCCCCTGGGCCGGCCGCTCGACGGCGGTGCACCGCTTCCCGCGAACGACGCCTCATGGCCGCTCGCCGGCGTCTGCACGCCGCCGCTCGATCGCCTGTCGCCGGTCGAGCCGCTGGAGACCGGCATTCGCGCGCTCGACGGCCTGCTAACGCTTGGCGTCGGCCAGCGCGTGGGCATTTTTGCGGGCAGCGGCGTCGGCAAAACGACCCTGCTCGCGAGCCTCGCGCGCCACGTCGAAGCCGACGTCTGCGTGCTGTGCCTCGTCGGCGAGCGGGGCCGCGAAGCGGAGGAGTTCTGGCAGCGTGCGCTGTCCGACAGCGCGCGCGCCCGCTCCACGATGGTGGTCGCAACCTCCGACCAGCCTGCCGTGATGCGCGCCCGCAGCGTGCAGGTGGCGCTGTCGCTCGCCGAGTATTTTCGTGCGCAGGGCGCGCACGTGCTGCTGCTTCTCGATTCGGTCACGCGCTATGCGCTCGCGCTGCGCGAGATCGGCCTCGCCGCCGGCGAGCCGCCGACCGTTCGCGCGTACACACCGGGCGTGTTCGCCGCGCTGCCGAAAATCGTCGAGCGGTGCGGCGCAATCAGGAACAGTGGCGCGATCACCGCGCTGATGACCGTGCTCACCGAGACCGACGACATCGACGATCCGATGGCCGAGACGATGCGCGCGCTGCTGGACGGCCATATCGTGTTGACGCGCGAACTCGCCGAACAGGGTCACTACCCGGCGATTCAGGTGCCGAGAAGCATTAGCCGCGTGATGCAGTACGTCGCTGAGCCCAACGAACGGCGGCTTGCCGCCGAAGCCGTCGCGCAGCTTGCAGCGTACGAAGCGTCGCGCACGCTCGTCGAATCGGGGCTTTACGCGCCAGGCAGCAACCCGGCGCTCGATCGCGCGCTGCAACAGCGCGCCGCGCTAATCGATTTTCTGCGTCAGGCCCCTGATGCGACGACGCCGCGCGCGACGACCATCAACGCGCTCGCTGCTTTGCTTCGGGAAGTTGCATGACGAGTCATTCATGAAAAAACGCCGCCAGTTTGAAACGGCACGAGAGATCGCCGACTTGCGTCGACTGCAACTGGAACGCGCGCGCCTGGATACCGTGCGAGTCATTCAACTCCATCAGCGCAGCCACGCACGCGAACAATCGCTTTGTGCGAGCCTCGACGCCCATGTCGCGCAATGGCGCGACGCGTTGCAGGCGCCGGACGGCTTGTCGCCTGCGCTCGCGGCCAATTGGGCAGGCGCGCTCGCCTCGGCTCGCGCCGCCCATCTGCACGCGCAACAGGACACACGCGATGCCGCAGGGCGTGTCGAACGACAGCGCGCAGTGCTGGCGCGCCACGAACAGCAAACCGAGCACGCTTGCGGCGTGGCCGCCAGGGTCGAGCGGCAATTCGAACTTCAGCGCGACGAGCAGCGTGCGAGCCGGATCGAGGACATGTATCTGTCGCGGGAGGAGCGCCAATGAAGCTCACCGTATTTCCAACGTGGCGCAATGCGCCGATGTCCACAGCAAGTTCGCCCAAGCCCGATGCCAGGCATGCGGCGTTCGATCAGGTATTGCGGGTGATGGAGAAAGTCATGTGGTCGGGCGCGAAGGCCGGCGCGTTGAACGAAGATCCCACGCCCGCACGACAGCGACGCACGCCGGCGGAACGTTACGACAACGCGCCGGTATTCGACGCCCGCTCCTATGCTCGCGATAGGTCCGTTGACCATGCGAGCGAGCCGCGCGGCTGTGCATCGGCGAGATCCGCTCGCATCGATGTCGAATCGCATGCGCGCGACACCGAGCCTGCGCTCCCTGACCACGATGGCGCTCACGCCGGGCACGTCACCAGGTCGCCGATCACGGTCGCCAGTTCGTCTTTCTCAGCATCGGGCAGCACGGTTCACGACGCACTGTCGCGCGAACAGGCCGTACCGTACAGGGCCGCTCGTATCACTTCGTCCGCCGCATCGATCGCCTCACGAGCCGTTAAGGCCGCTAATACCGAGAGCGGCGCCAGCGCCGGGAGCGCGCCAACGCCCTATCGTCTGACCGTGATGACTGGCGAAGCCGGCGTGTCGATCGCATTACGCATCAACCATGCGATCACGAACGCGGACGAACCCGACGCCCGCGCCCAGCGCGCCCTCGACGAGCTGCGCCGCGCCGTACCGCGCGCCGTGCGAGTCGTCGTCAACGGCGTCGAACACTTTCCGACTACATCGCAAGGCATCGCTCATGGCCACTAATCCGATCAGCTCGAGCAGCGACGTCGGCAACCGCATCGATTCGATCGGTCTCGACATGCAATCGCTGCTGCAGATCATCCTGACGCAGCTCACCTATCAGGACCCGCTAAAGCCGGTCGACAACTTCGAGTTCGTGTCGCAGCTCGCGCAGTTCACGTCGCTCGAACAGACACGCCAGATCACGGACAAGATCGACGACCTGCTGTCGGTCCAGTCAGCCACGCAGACGCTCGGCCTGCTCGGCCACAACGTCGACGTGCAGACCGACACGGCGCTGCTGAGCGGCATCGTGAAGAGCTTGTCGTTCAAGGATTCTCAGCCGCAATTGACGATCGAAACCGAGAGCGGCGAATTTCTGACGAACGCCAATATTTCGCAGATCGTCGCAGTGCGCCAGACGAGTGGTTCTTAAAGGAGAGTTTCCATGCTGGAAAGCATTTACATCGGCATGAGCGGGTTGACGGCGTACGCGAAGGGCCTGCAAACCATCAGCAATAACGTCGCGAACCTGAACACCGCGGGCTTCAAGACCTCGACGCCGGGGTTCGCCGATCTGTATTACGGCCAGCAGTTCGCGCGGGGCGAACCAGGCGCGATGAACACGATGCAATTCGGCAGCGGCGTCGAGTACGGTTACTCGTCGTTGAATTTCGCGCAGGGTGATCTGCGCGTGAGTAACGGCCAGCTCGATCTTGCAATTCAGGGCAAGGGCTTTCTGACGCTGCTCGACGGTGACACCGCACGTTACGCCCGCACCGGTCAGTTCGCGGTCGGCAACGACGGCTTTATCGAGGACAAGGCGACGGGATTGAAACTCGCGGCCTTGAGCGCATCGGGCAGCCTCGGTCCGATTTCGCTCGCCGGCAAACAGATCAGCCCACCGCAGGCGACGACGGTGATCAGGTTTTCCGACAATCTGTCGACGGGTTCGACCAGCTTCTCGATTCCGGACGTTGACGTCTTTGACGCGAACGGCGGCAAGCACACGCTGACAATCGCGTTCGCGCCCGATTCGAGCATCGTTCCCGGGCGCTGGCAGGTGACCGTCTCCGACGAAAACAACATACCGGTCCAGCAGGGCACGCTGCAGTTCAACGGTGGTATTCCCGAGCCCGGACGCGACCGGATCGACTTCACGCTGACTTCCGCCGACGCGCCGCCGCTCACCGTCACACTCGATTTCTCGACCGGCGTCACCGGCTTCTCCGCCGGCAGCTTCTCGAGCCTGCGTGTGTCGGACAAGGACGGCTATGGGACCGGTACGTTGTCGTCGATGAACGTCGACGTCGATGGGCGACTGGTGCTGCAATACTCGAACGGACAAACCGATGAGCTCGGCACGATCGCGCTCGCGAGCTTTGCGAATCCGCAGCAACTGGTGCAACAGGGGAATGGTCTATTCGATGCGTCGCACGCGTCGCCGCCGCAATATCGCACCAGCAATGGCGCGGGCGTTGGGCAACTGCTCGCGGGCGCGACCGAGGCGTCGAACGTCGATCTATCGACGGAGTTTGGTCAACTGATCCTGATTCAGCGCGGCTTCCAGGCGTCGTCGCAGGTTATCAGTACCGCCAACGAAATGATCATGCAGCTGTTCCAGATGCGAGGTCAGGGATGAGCGTCGTGCCAATCCGCTGGCGGCCGCTCGGCGCGCGCGATCTCGCAGCCGGCGCGGCGTGGTTTGCGCGCGCAATCGATCCGTGGCGGCAGGCGTGGCTGGCCGCGCCCGAGCTCACTGTCGAAGCCGTGGACTTGCTCGATCCGTTCGACAGCGCGCCGCCTTCGGGCCAATGCGAGTCGTGGTCAATCGGCGACAACGTCTGGCTATTCACCGAGCCTCGGCAGATCGTCATGCTGGTCAACGAGACGCTCGATCTGCCGAAGACGTTCGCCCTGTCCGACGACGCTCGCGCGCCCCTGCTCGCGGACGTCGGCAAGCAGCTTGTCGACGAACTGCTCGATGCGATCGGTGCGGCGTTATCTCCAGGGCAACAGTCCGCTGCCCGCGTCCGCACGACAGGAAACACCGATACACCGCGTCTTCGTTTTGGCGGCGCCTGCTTCCGAATACGGAACACGAGCGGCGAGACCGTCTTGACGCTCGTCTGCGGCGCGCCGGCGCTGTGGTCGTGTTTGCCCGTCAGCAAGCCGACGGTTCACGGAGCGAACTCACCGACCACCACGCGTCGCAGCGCGGCCGTCGAATCGAGCCGCGTATCGCTCTGGGCGATGCTCGGGCAGTGCGAACTGAGCGTGCCGCAACTGGCCACGCTCGCCGTTGGCGACGTCATCCGACTCGACCAGACGATTTCCGAGCCGATCCCGTTGCTGTTGGCGCAGTCCGATTGCGGACGACTCACCCCCATCGCCGCCGGCACGCCTGGACAACACGGCGGCAAATTATCCATTCAACTCACTTCGATAGCCGGGCCCGATACCCCATGACTCTGAGTACCCCACCCACCCGACCGCTCGTCATGCGTGTCGATCTTCCCGAACAAGAACCCGTCTTCGACGACCGCAACACGACACGCCCGCAGCTGGCGCTGCTCGAAGAAGTGAAGGTCACCGTCGATATCCGCCTCGGCTCAGCCGAGATGTCGATCAAGGAACTGCTGGCGCTGCAATCCGGCGCTGTGGTCGAACTCGATCGTCATCTCGGCGATGCCGTCGACGTGTTGCTCAACGACAAGAGCGTTGCGCGCGCCGAGATCGTCGCGCTTGGTGAGCAGTTCGGCATTCGAATCACTGAAATTTCGACGCACCCATGACCGTTTCAACCCCGGCCTCATGGCTGCAAGGCGCAAGCGACGCGACCGCAAGCCAACATGCGTTATCGGCAACCGGCCTCGCACTCGCGGGGGTCGACGTCATGCGCGTCGGCATCACACTCGTGTGTTGCATCGCGCTTGGTATCGTTGCGATTCTGCTTTTGCGGCGAAGCCATCGGGTCGGCGCGTGCGGTTCGTCGTCGAGCCTCACGCCGCGGATCACCGCAGCCGCATCGCTGCGTCTGGGCCCGCGCACGACGCTTCATCTGATCGAATACGATAGCCGCGTCGTCCTGCTCGCCTCGGATACAACCGGTGTCAAGCTGCTGGACGCGCGCGATCGACCTGACGGAGCGCGCGAAGCATGATGCAACGAAGTCGGTTTCACGCGTGGCGCTGGCTGATCGCGCTGCTGTCAGGAGTCTTCTGCCTGTATGCCGGATTCGTCGACGCTGCGCCCATCGCGCCAATCGCGCACAGCGGTGACGCAGGCATGCTGTCGCTCTCCGGTTCCGCATCCGGAGTCATCGCGGACAGTAAGGGCGTATCTGAAACGGTACGCATTGCGACGCTGCTCACGCTACTCAGTGTCGCCCCTGCACTGATCGTGTCGATGACGGCATTCGTCCGCATCGTGATCGTGCTGGCGATGATCCGGCACGCGTTTGGCATGCCGGAAACGCCGCCGACACCCGTGCTGATCAGCCTCGCGCTGTTCCTGACGGCATTTGCCATGCTGCCGACGCTGCAGGTGATCAATCACGACGCGCTGCAGCCATTCATGCACGGCCAGATCGACCTCGCTCACGCTCTCGACAGTAGTACCGCGCCGATTCGCGATTTCATGCTGCGCCAGGTGCGCGAGGATGAGCTAAGGCTGATGTACGAGATGTCGCAACAGGCGCTGCCACAGACGCCGGCCGACGTCAGCCTGTTGCAGTTGACGCCCGCGTTCATCCTCAACGAATTACGCGTTGCGTTTCAGATCGGCTTCGTGATCCTGCTGCCGTTCCTGCTGATCGACCTCGTCGTGTCGAGCGTGCTGCTGTCGCTCGGTATGCTGATGGTGCCGCCCGCAACGATCTCATTGCCGCTCAAAGTGCTGATGTTCGTGCTGGTGGACGGCTGGAGCCTCGTGTTGCGCGGCGTGCTGAGTAGCTTCAAATGAACTTGCCGGCGGAGTATGCGAATGCCGACGAGACCCACGGTGGCACCGCGGCGTCCGCATTGGAGGAGAGCCTATGGGCAGCGCTACGCGACGAAAGCGGTCCGCAAGCGCGCGAAGCCGTATTCGCGCACTTTCTGCCCTACGCACAGGCGCTCGCGGCGCAACTATACGCAGGCCGGCACCGCGACGACGTCGAGTTCAAGGACTTTCTGCAACTTGCCTGCGTCGGTCTGCTCGAAGCAATCGACCGCTTCGAATCCGGGCGCGGCGTGTCGTTTCGCACCTTCTGCACCCCGCGCCTCAGAGGCAACGTTTTGACCGGCGTACAGCGCCTGAGCGATGCGCAGGAACAAATCGCGCTGCGCAAACGGATACGGCGCGAGCGTGTTGCATCACTAGAAGCGCCCACTCGCACGAGCAGGCAGTCCGATACGTTCCAGGCTCTCGCGACGCTCGCCGCGGGCCTCGCGATCGGCTTCATGCTCGACGATACCGGCATCGTCGAGGAATCCGCCGCGCAGGCCGCGCCGTATGCAACCGCTTATCAAATCATCGCCTGGAGGCAGACAACGGAGCAACTGCATTCGGCTGTTGCACGATTATCCACGCGCGAGCAGAAGATTATCCGCTACCATTATTTTCATGGACTGGGATTCGAGCAAATCGCCGACATTTTCGGCGTAACCAAGGGCCGCATCTCACAGTTGCATCGCGGTGCGCTGCTCGATCTGCGCAACCTTCTCGGCAATACCCAGCATCTGCATATCACTGGCTAGAACTATGACTCATGAACACGATTCTCCTACGCACTGCAACGATGGCGTCATGTCGTCCGTCCTCTCCGCGATGCAGGGCACCGATGAACATGCGCTCGACGTGCTGAACGAGACGCTCGCTGGCTGGCCGCTCGATGCACGCCTGTGGTTCCTGCGCGGCTCGGTGTACGCCAACCAGGGTCGACACGGCGAAGCGCGTACTGATTTCGTTCAGGCGTTGACGCTCGTGCCGGATCTCCACGTCGCCCGCTTCATGCTGGGGCTTCTCGAACTGCAAAACGGGCTCGTCGCGCAGGCGTCGCGAAGCTGGTTGCCACTCGATCGCCTGGCTGAGTACGACGCACTGCGCGTGCTCAAAGATGGGCTGCTGAGGTTTGCCGACGATCAGTTCGATGACGCGCTCGACAAGCTCAATCTCGGCATGGAGCTCAATCAGCAGTATCCGTTGATCAACGCCTATGTCGGCGCGCTGATCGCGACATTGACTGCCGAGGCCGAGACTGCGGATCAGGCGAAAGAAGGCTCCGCGGCGCAACACGACCATCTGCTGCTGTCGGGCTATCAGAACAATCAGACCCGTCACTGATTCGCGGCCGCGCCATGGACCCCATTTCGACGCTCAATCAGGCAATGCAGGTGCTACGGCAACAACTCGCCGAAAAGGAGCAGCGGGGCGACCGGACGGCCTCCGGCCGCAAGGGGGCCTCTTCCATGCAGCCTGGCGGACCGCCGCCGACTGCCGAAGGTCTGCCTGATGCGATTCGAACGCGGATCGACACGTTACGCGCGGCAGGTGTCGACGACGAGCGGCAGTTCTTTCGTGCCGTGGTCGACCTGCTGTTGCTGCGCGAGTTCGGCGAAGAAATGGCCAACGATCCCTCTTTCCAGCAGATGAGCGAATGGGTCAGCGAGTGCCTGTCCGAACAGCTCGACACGCGTCATGTGCTGCGCGAGGTCATCCGTGATTAACGACGTGCATCGCTGACGCTGAGTTTCTGGGTGCCATTGCCGAGGACGACACTGTCGACATGGTGGCAGAAGACGGCTGGACTGAATCTTGCGTCTCCTCAATCATTGGAGGAAAACGATCATGACCAGACTACTCTTTGCAATCATCGTGGCAGTTGGCCTGGCGGGCTGCGTCGTCGCCCCGCCGCCGCCCAGCTCTGGCTACGGTTATGAGCCAGCGCCCGCCTATGGCTATGCCCCCGGGTATTACGTCGCGCCGTCCGTGAGCCTCGGCATCGGCATTGGCGGCTACTGGGGTGACCATGGGGGCCATTGGCACGGCCATTGAATCAGCCGTTCCCGAAAGTCCACGAGCGCTCTACCGAACCAGGGTAAACATCCATCCTCCCACGAAGTACTTCAAAATGGTTTGGGTACGGAGTATATTCGCGTTCAGCAGATATCTACTGAACGGAGGAGGACGTCATGCAATTTCATCTCAACGGTTTCCGGGTCGGCGATCCGACGATCGAGCCAGTCATCGGCAATGCGCATGCGGCGCAGATGCCCGAGACGGTCGACGTGCTGATCGTCGGCAGCGGCCCTGCCGGCCTCGTACTGGCGGCGCAGCTGTCGCAATTCCCGTCGATCGGCACGCGCGTCGTCGAGCGTCGCGACGGACCGTTGCAGATGGGTCAGGCCGAT
Organism: Paraburkholderia sp. 31.1; assembly: GCF_014397645.1. Classification (NCBI taxonomy): domain Bacteria; kingdom Pseudomonadati; phylum Pseudomonadota; class Betaproteobacteria; order Burkholderiales; family Burkholderiaceae; genus Paraburkholderia; species Paraburkholderia sp. 31.1. The sequence continues at coordinate 12,352 of NZ_VZQN01000033.1, read as the reverse complement.
GGCGTGGCGTGCCGTACCGTCGAGATGTTCAATGCGTTCGGCCTCAGTGACCGCCTGCTGCAAGAAGCCTATTGGGTCAATGAAACAGTATTCTGGCGACCCGATGCAAATGACCGCGGCGCGATCAGTCGTACCGGCCGAGTTCAGGATACCGAAACAGGCCTTTCGGAATTTCCGCACGTCATCGTCAATCAGGCCCGCATCCAGGAATATCTGCTCGACGTGATGCGCCGCTCCGCGCGACGAATCGAACCGGACTACGGCCTCGAAGTGGTCGACGTTCAGCGCGACGATACGCACGCATACCCGGTGCTGGTCACGCTGCGCCATACCGATCCCGCGCGGCTCGACGAGACGATGTCCGTGCGTGCGCGCTATGTCGTCGGTTGCGACGGCGCTCGCAGCCGCGTACGCACCGCCATCGGACAAACGCTGCGTGGTGACGCGGCCAACCATGCGTGGGGCGTGATGGACGCGCTGGCGGTCAGCGACTTTCCGGACATCCGGCTGAAAGCGGCGATTCAGTCCGCGAGCAGGGGCAACCTGCTGATCATTCCGCGTGAAGGCGGATATCTGGTCCGCTTCTACGTCGACCTCGGCGATGTCACCCCGGAGAACCGCGACAGCATCAAGCAGATCACGGTCGATCGCATCATCGAGACGGCGCAGCGCATCCTCCATCCCTATACGCTCGACGTAAAAGAAGTGGCGTGGTTCTCGGTCTATGAGGTCGGGCAGCGCCTCACCGACCGCTTCGACGATGCCATCGCCGCCGACGGCACTTCGCGCGAGCCTCGCGTGTTCATCGCGGGCGACGCCTGCCACACGCATAGCGCCAAAGCGGGTCAGGGCATGAACGTGTCGATGCAGGACGGCTTCAATCTCGGCTGGAAGCTCGGCGCGGTGCTGGAGGGCCGCAGCGACGCCGCTCTGTTGCGCACGTATTCGGACGAGCGCCAACCTATTGCGCAGGAGCTGATCGATTTCGACAAGGAATGGTCGGCGATGATGGCCGCGCCACCGAAGGATCCCAACCGGCCCGAGGCGGGCGGCGTCGATCCCGCGGAGCTTCAGGCGTACTTCGTTCGCGCTGGCCACTACACGGCTGGCGTCGCAACGCGTTACCGGCCGGCCACCCTGACCGGTGAAGCGACGCATCAGGCGCTCGCCAAAGGCTTTGCGATCGGTACGCGCTTTCACTCGTCGCCTGTCGTTCGCCTCGCTGATGCAAAACCGTTCCATCTAGGGCATGCCGCGCAAGCGGACGGCCGCTGGCGCCTGTACGCTTTCGCGGACGCGTCGCGTCGTGCGCTGGATGCGCTGTGCGAGCATCTCGACAAGTCGCCCGATTCCGTTTTGAGGCTCTTCACGCCGAAGGACGCCGACGTGGACAGCGTTCTCGATCTGCGCGCGGTGCTGCAACAGCCGCATCGCGAAGTCCGCCTCGAAGACGTCCCCGCCCTCCTGCTGCCGCGCAAGGGTCGCCACGGCCTCATCGACTACGAAAAGGGATTTACGAGCGACGCGACGACTGATATCTTCGACGAGCGCGGCATCGATCGCGAACAAGGTGCACTCGTCGTGGTACGTCCCGATCAATACGTGGCCCATGTTCTCCCATTGAATGCGTATGCGGAGTTGAACGCCTTCTTTCGGCCCATCTTTCGCGTGCGTTAAACCACAACGAAACCCAAACCTCCGAAATTGCCGATCAAACCCGAAGACGCCGGCGCGCTCCCCAAATTTACTGGCAGCCTGGTGCGCCGTGCCCAACAGCGCCATGCAGCGGTCTGGCTGAGCGAGGTTTCCGCGGAGATCACGAGCGTGCAGTACGCGGCGCTCGAGGTCTTGCACGAGACGCCTGGCGTCAGTCAGCGGCAACTCGGAGACAAACTCGACGTGGATCGTTCGACGATTGCCGATCTCGTTGCGCGCATGGTACGCAATGGCCAGATCGAGCGCGCGGACGATCCTGTCGACAAGCGCAGTTATGTGCTGTTTCTCACCACTGCCGGTAAGAAGCAGCTCTCGGCCTTGCGTCCGCGCGTCGAGCAGGTCGAGCGCATTCTCACTGAAAGGCTGACGGCAAGCGAATTGGCGCAGTTGCGCCGGCTGCTTTCGGCACTGTTGCCGCCGCGGGCTTGATGCGCTTGCTTCTGAGGACCGCCTGCCGTCGCGGTCTGCCAGACAGCGCCTCCATTTCGGCTCCCATAGCCCCCTCCCCGCCGCCACCTGGTTAGAACCGGGTGCCTTTCCAGAACAAATGACGGACGACGCACGCGAGCCCGCACATCTGTTCCGGCACGCAACCTGAAACGAAAACCGCGCCAGCGGACATTCGCACGATCCGGCGTCCGCCAACCCCGCTGCGGCTCGCTTCATGCCAGCGCGGCGATCGCGCTTGGCTTATTCCCAGCAGCGCCATGCACGTCGTACCGCCGCTTACGCTCAAGCGCGATAACGATAGCGCTCGATATTATTTGTGCACTAACGAGCGCCTCTCTACGATCTCCGGACCTACACTTCGATCTCTTTTCAAAACATGGCTACGACAAAAGCGATCCTGACCGTTTATCACGGCGCCACGCTGCCGGCATGGGATGGCGCGCCCCAGCACTAACCTGACGCACGAACAACGCGCGACTCACGCCGCGGCGCTTCGGCCGCCGCGCATCCTGCCTTCTTCATCGCCCTCCTGATCGTATCGTCCGTCATGTCCATTAACAGAACGCTCCACGACCGCCGCACCTTCCTGAAACTTTCGCTCGGCGCCGCAGCGGCCGCGGCAGCACCGCTTTCGTTCGCGCAAGGCAACGCGCGCACGCTGCGCGTCGGCAATCAGAAGGGTTACCTGAATCTGCTGAAGGGCCGCGGCACCCTCGAAAAACGGCTCGCGCCGCTGCACGTATCGGTTACATGGACCGAGTTCGCTGCGGGCCCCGTGCAACTGGAAGCACTGAACGTCGGCTCGATCGATTTCGGCGACGTCGGCGAAGCACCGCCGATCTTCGCACAGGCCGCCGGCGCACCGTTGGCCTATGTGGCGGCGACCGTCAAGCGGCCGCGGTCGGAAGCGGTGCTGGTGCCGCCGCAATCGACGATCCGCTCGGTCGCGGACCTGAAGGGCAAACGGATCGCGCTCAACAAAGGCAGCAACGTCCACTACTTTCTCGTCAAACTACTGCGCCAGCATGGCCTGCAATACGGCGACGTAAAGCTCGTGTTCCTCGCGCCCGCCGATGCACGCGCCGCGTTCGAGCGGGCGTCGATCGACGCGTGGGTCATCTGGGATCCTTTCTTCGCCGCGGCGGAGCAATCGCTCGGCGCTCGCGTGATTGCCGATGCAAGCGGCGTAGTCGGCAATCGGGCGTTCTACTTCTCGTCGCAGAGTTATGCGGCGAACAATCCCGACGTGGTCCGGATCCTGATCGAAGAACTCGACAAGGTCGATCAGTGGGGCAGGCAGAACAAGGATCAGCTCGCCAGCGAACTCGCGCAGCTATGGGGTCTGCCGAAGCAGGTCGTGGACGTGGCGGTGCAGCGTCAGCAGTTCGGCACGCAGCCGATTACCCGCGCGATTCTCGGCGAGCAGCAACAGATCGCCGATACGTTCCTCGATCTCGGCCTGATTCCGAAGCACGTCGACGTGCTGAAGGCGGCGCCTTCGAATTTCGCGTAGGCGTATGGGCGGCGGAACGACGCCGCACCCGCGTCAACGCTCGGAGACCGGCCGCGTTGGCGTAGCCTGCTGTTCCGGCGGGGCGTCGCTGTGCTCCGTCATACGCCGCACCGAACTCACGCCGGCCGCGATCAACGCGAGCGCCGCGGCAATGCCGGCAATCAACGTGAGATGCTGGCCATGCACGAGTCCGAACACGATGGACACCGCCACCGCGCCGCTCGACTGGCCGAGCAGACGACCCATCGATTGCAGGCCGGACGCGCCGCCGCTGCGATGCCGCGGCGCACTGCCGATGATCACGCGGTTGTTCGGCGACTGAAAGATACCGAAGCCGAGGCCGCAGACCGCGAGCCGCCACACGATGTCGAAACGCGTCGCCGTCTCGCCGAGCTGGCAGAGCATCGCGAGTCCGCAGCCGAACACGACGAGCCCGACGCTGCTGATGCGTCCCGGCGCCCACCGATCGGACAGCCGGCCCGCGACCGGTGCGATCAACGCGGTCACGAGCGGCCACGGCGTCATCAGAATGCCTGTCTGTGTTTCCGACAGCTTCAGCGTCTGCTCGAAGTAAAACGGCAACATGATGTACGCCATCGTCTGCGCCGCGAACGAGCAGATCGACGTCGCCATCGACAATGAAAACACCGGCATGCGCAGCAGGTCGATGGGCAGCATCGGGGTCGCGAGCCGGCTTTCGCGTCGCACGAACAGCACGCCGGCCACCAGTGCGATCGCGACCATCACGGCGCCGCGCTGCGTCGCGCCCGCCTGGTTGAATGCCGCGAGACCGGAGATCAGCAGGCCGAATGTGAGCGCGTTGAGCAGGACGCTCAGGCCGCTCAGGCGAGCCCCCGAGGTCGGCGTCGCGGGCAAGGTGCGCGCGCCGATCGACAGCGCCAGCACGCCGAGCGGCACGTTGACGAGGAACAGCCACTGCCAGTGCGCGACCGCCAGAATCGCCGACGCGATACTCGGCCCCGCCGCCGCCGAAACGGCCACCACCAGCGACGAATAGCCGACGCCGACGCCAAGCCGTGCCTTCGGGAAAACGAAGCGCACCAGCGCGATATTCACGCTCATGATGCCGGCCGCGCCGAAGCCCTGAAACACGCGAGCGACCGCAAGCACCAGCAGCGTATGCGCATTCGCGCAGGCGAACGACGCCAGCGTGAAAAGCGCGAGTCCGTAGCAGTAGACCCGTTTGTAGCCGAGGCTGTCCCCGAGCACCGCGAGCGGCAGCAAGGACACCGTGATCGCCAGCTGATAAGCGTTGACGACCCAGATCGCGCTTGCGGGCGATACCGCGAGGTCGTTGCTGATGGTGGGCAGCGCGACGTTGACGATCGAGGTGTCGAGCACCGACATCGTCATCGCGATGGCGATCGCGATGTACGCAAACGCACGTTGGGGATTGGGCAGGCCGTCGGTCATGGTGCAAGCGGGTCGAAAGAAAATGCGCGGGCGACTGCGTGCGGCGCGGGCGCCGTCGCGGGTGCATTGTTGCAACTCCGACTCGTACCTGAATCGGGACACAGTTGACGTTACTGCGCCACACGTTGTAAGTCTGTAGGGATCGTCGCCGCTATCAGCGCCGGCGAAGCACGCATGGAAACGAAACGCCCTTTTTTCACGATCGGCCACTCGACGCGTCCGTTGCAGGAATTCGTCGACTTACTGAAAGGCGAGCAGATCGCCTTGCTCGTCGACGTGCGCAGCATCCCGCGCTCGCGGACCAACCCGCAGTTCAATCGCGACACGCTGCCCGCCTCGCTCGCACCGGAACATATCGACTACATGCATCTCGCCGCGCTCGGCGGACGCCGCAGCAGGCGCAAGGTTGACGCGCCGTCGCCGAATGCGTACTGGACGCATCCGGCCTTTCGCAACTATGCCGACTATGCAATGAGCGCCGCGTTTCGCGAGGGACTGGCGCAACTTCTGACGCTCGGTCATGGGCAGCGCTGCGCGATCATGTGCTCGGAGGCGGTCTGGTGGCGCTGCCACCGGCGTATCATTACGGACTATCTGCTGATGCACGATGAAACCGTGCTGCACATCATGGACGCACATCACACGAACGCCGCCACGATGACACCGGGCGCCGAGCCCCAGGCCGACGGCACGCTGATCTATCCGGCTCAGGCGCAGAACTGAGCCGACTCACGACACGACTGCGCACCAGTCACCTCGCACCGCTTTATGGCTGTTACCACCAAACGTCCGTCGAAACTCGACACGTCGCTCGATCCGTCGCCGCGCAATATCGCGTGGTTCAAGCGCAATGCCTGGTTCGAGGGCGCGGTGCTGCCGACGTTGCGCGAGCACGTGGCGACGGTGTTGGCGGGCGGCGAGCTTTGAGCGCCGCGCACCCATCCGCGCGATCAGCCGCTCGTGGTAAACACGCATCCTGACCCGGCGTCCCAATCTTCGGAACGGTTACGGGTATACATGGATTAGGAGTCGCTACCGCACTGCACTAACATTTTTGCGGTACCGCACGGCGCGTATCGAGCGCTTCCGAATCGGGGTTGCACGTCCCACGCCAAGCTCTCGCGCTGCCCCGCGAACTCCCGGTGCCGTCCAGCATCTGCACGCAATCGACGCGACGTCGACCACATCGACCAATGAAGACAAGAACCGGAGGATCAGATGGCACAGCAACGGGATGACGATCAGAAAAACAGCGGCAACGGTTTCAGCACGGCGCGGCGGGGGCTGATGCAGGGCGCGGGACTCGGCGCAGCGCTTTCGCTGATTTGCGCGCTAGGCGGCGCGGGCGGTCTGATCGGCACCGCGCAGGCAGCGCAGACGGCTTTTCCGTCGCACAAGAAGTGGAGGATCGTGTTCGTCAATCACGTCACCACCAACCCGTTCTTCGTGCCCACGCAGTACGGCATTCAGGATGCCTGCTCGCTACTCGACATGGATTATCAGTGGACCGGCTCGGCCACGTCCGATGCCGGCGAAATGGTCCGCGCCGTGAACTCGGCGATTGCCGCGAAGGCCGACGCCATCGCGGTGCCGATCGTCGATCCGAGCGCTTTCGACAAGCCCATCCTGGCCGCGCTCGACGCCGGAATTCCGGTGTTCGCGTACAACGCCGACGCGCCGCGCGGCAAGAAGAATCCGCGCCTCGCGTATATCGGCCAGGACCTGTATCTGTCGGGCTACCAGATGGGCGAGCGCATCGTCAGTCTGATCGACAGCGGCATGGTCGGGCTGTTCATCGCCACGCCGGGGCAGCTCAACATCCAGCCGCGTCTGGACGGTGCGAGCGACGCCATCAAGAAGTCCGGCAAGAAGATCGACATCCAGACCGTGGCCACGGGCGCGACCGTCAACGAGGAGCTGTCGAAGATCAAGGCGTTCTACCTGGGCCACCAGGACCTGAAAGGCATGTTCGCGGTGGATGCGGGCAGCACGCAGGGCGTCGCGCAGGTGATGAAAGAGTCGAACCTGCCGTCCAAAGGCGTGCACGGCGGCGGCTTCGACCTGCTGCCGAGCACGATCCAGCTGATCCACGAAGGTTTCCTCGACTTCACCATCGATCAGCAGCCCTACGTCCAGGGTTTCTATACGGTGATGGAGGCGTTCGTGTTCCTCAGCTCCGGCGGCCTCGTCGGCCCGGCCGACATCAACACCGGCCTGAAATTCGTGACGAAGGATAACGTCGAGCCGTACCTGAATACCTCGACGCGCTTTGAAGGCAAGACCGACAAGGAGCAAATCGTTCCGAGATCCGGCGCAATCAAGTCCTGATGAATACAGTGAACGAAACCAGCAAAGCGGTCCGCGCGCCCCGGCGCGCGGGCGTTTCCTTCGCGTCTCAATGGGCGGCCGAGCTGCGCATCCTGCTCGTGGCCGTGCTGCTGGCCGCCTACTTCGAATTCGCAAACCACGATTTCCTGCTCACCAACGCGAGCCTCGTCAACCTGTCGCAGTTCATCGCGCCGGTGGCGATCATCGCGTTCGGCGAAATCATGTTGATGATCGGCGGCGACATCGATCTGTCGGCGGGCATGGTGTTCGCGTTCGCGCCATTCATGATGGTGTTCGCGAATGACGCGGGCGCGCCGATGTGGCTCGCCGTGATCGCGGGGCTCGTGGCCGCGGGAATCGTCGGCTTCGTGAACGGGACGGTGTCGGTTTGGCTGCGGCTGCCCTCGTTCGTTACGACGCTCGGCACGCTCTTTCTGATCAACGGTATCACGCTCACGATCTCGCGCGGCACGCCCGCCGCCACGCCGGGATCGCCCACCTTCGCCGCGTTCATGGGCGCGTGGGGCTACAGCGAGATCATCTGGACCGTGGTGATCGCGGCCGCGATGCACGTGCTGTTGCGACATACACGCTGGGGCCTGCATACGCAGGCCGCGGGTGCGAATCCGCTCGGCGCGAGCGAGGCCGGCATACATGTGAAGCGACTGCGCCTCGGCAACTTCGTCCTCGCCGCGGTGCTGGCGGGCTTCACCGGCATGCTCGAAGCCTTTCGCATTACCTCGATCGACCCGCAGGCCGGCGGCAACCAGATCATGTTCCTTGCCGTGGCCGCCGCCGTGATCGGCGGCACGCCGCTCACGGGCGGCTCGGGCACCATCGTGGGCGGACTCATCGGCGCAGCGGTGCTCGGCATTCTGAACGACGGCTTTACACTGATCGGTATCAACGCGTTTACGTTCAACATCATTCTTGGCGCCGCGATTCTGGCGGCGATGATCTTCAACATCCACGTCGGGCGCATTCGCCGCAAGGGTGGACGATGATGGACCAATCGCAAACCTCCTCCGCGGGCGCCAATGCCACGGCCGCTGCGCGCAGCGCGCCGAACGCCCCGCTCGCGCTGCGCGGCGACAGCCTCGTCAAGCGCTTCGGCGCGGTGACGGCGCTCGATGGCGTCTCGCTCACGCTCGGCAAGGGCGAGATCCTCGGCATACTCGGCGACAACGGCGCGGGCAAGTCCACGCTCGTGAAGATCCTCACGGGCTTTCATCAGCAAACGAGCGGCACGCTCCACATCGACGACGAGGAGACGCTGTTGCGCTCGGTCGATCATGCGCGTTCGCTCGGCATCGAATGCGTGTATCAGGATCTCGCGCTCGCGAATTCGCTGAGTATTTACCACAACATGTTCCTGAACCGCGAAATCGTGCGGCGCGGGCCGTTCAGGCTGCTCGACCACAAACGGATGCGCGAGCGCGCGGCGCAATGCCTCGACGATATCGGCGTGCACGTGCCTTCGGTGGATTTGCCCGTGGAGCGTCTTTCGGGCGGCCAGCGCCAAGCGATCGCCGTGGCGCGCGCCGTGCATTCGAACGCAAAAATCCTGTTGCTCGACGAACCGCTCGCCGCGATGGGCGCGCGCGAGGCGGGACTCATCATCGACCTACTGATGCGCTTGAAGGAAAAAGGCGGCCTCTCGATCATCATGATCATGCACAACTATGCGCAGACGCTCGATATCGCGGATCGCATCATGTTGATGCAGCGAGGGCGCGTGACCTACGAGCAACAGAGCGCGCTGACTTCGGTGGCGGAGCTGATGGACATCGTGCAGCGGGAATACCGGGCCATGCGCGCCGGCGGCGCACAGTGAGCCCGCCACGGCCCGCGACACCGCGCAATTCAGATCAGAAATCGATCTTCGCGTTCACGCTGACCATGCGCGGATCGCCCGGCGCGATGTAGTCCGAGTACTGGAACATCCAGTAGCGGCGATTCGTGATGTTGTCGATCGCCACGCGCAGCGTCACGTCATACCCACCGATGCGCGTCAGATAGTTCGCCCCGATGTTTACGATCATGTGCTTCATCGACGGCCTACTGAATCAGCGGACCGTCATTGCGATTCAGGAGGCGCTGCGATGCTTCGACAATGTGGACTGGTGATGGGCGCCGTCGTTCACTCGCGACGCACTCTGCGCCGATACCGCTATGTGTTCATCGTACGAGAGCCGCAGGACGAAAAACATGATCATCGGCGACACCGGCGAAAGATGCCGCAGAAATGACCCGTAGTCCGGCTCGAAAATAGCTTGCGTTGACAGGAAACTGACCAGAAAACAAAAACAAAGCGTCTCGAATCGGCCCACCGGAAATAGCGCCGCCGCGGAGCGATAACGCATAAACACCATCGCAAAAGTGAAAAACACGCCAATGCCGCCCAGCATTTGCAGCGGAGAACCCGACGTAATCAACCGCACCGGCAAAACGAAGGTCGCCAGCGTGATGGCAACGTTCGCCACGCCAATGAACATACCACTGCCTGGAATGAACTGTACGATCATCGACCCCACTTCCTCCGGGTCCCGCCACTCATTGGCGTTCTGCCTTGCGAAATCCAGTGATTCGCCATAGGCCTTCTGGAACACGAAGGCGACCATCACAAACATGGCCAGCGCGAAAAAGATCAATGAAACCGGCCTTCTGAAGCCGTTTGGCGCGAAATAAAGAAACACGGTTGCGGCCAGTGTAATGCCCCAGTACGATCTGAAGTACACGGCTACCAGCGCTGCCAGGACGACAAACAAAACCAATATCGCACGCGACGAGTTGTAAAACAGCATCAAAAGAACCAGAACCGAAATGATGATTTCTTTCGATGGAACGCCGATGTAGACGGTCTGATTGGCGAGCCAGAACGCAACCAGAAAGAACTCGGCCGGTTTTAGCGAAGTGACACCGGAACGCCAGACGGCGACAAACATGCCGATAGTCGATGCGAGAAATCCTATCAAAGAAATGGAGAAACTCTGGAGACCGAAGAAGTTGAACAGCCACGCGAGATTGTCAAATGAGTCGCCAAACGCCCTGAAAGCCGTGACGGTCTTCATCCGGTCGAAGATCACCAGTTCATCCAACAGAAAACGCGCCGGCAACGTGCTCTGGTGAAACGCGGAGATCGCATAAAGTGCGATGAACAGAATGAACCAGACCACGGCCGACACACCTGGACTCGCATTCCTGCCGATGATGCCGGGGAGTTTTACAATGCGCATTCTCTTTCCCTGAACAAGTGAGCGACTCGCCTCGCGGTGGAGGAGCTAAACTTGCAGCGTCGCTGATTTTTGAGCGCAGAGATCACGGCGCTTCAAAACTAGGTTGGCGATTCAAATAAGCGTCCGGCTCCTTGCCGATCTTGAGCGCCTGGTAAGTACCCGCACTTGCCACGATCGTGCCACAGACGCTGAGCAGAAGAAGCGAGTGGATGAACCCGACGCCGAGGAATTGAGCCGTCGCAAAGATCAGGAAGATCGATACGGCATTGACTGCTTGAATCATCAAGTCGATCTTCAGCCGGTTCGCGACAATGAATACCTGAGCCATCGAGCCATAGATCGCCATCGTGATGAAATAGGGAACAAAGATCAGGTACACAGACATCGACGGTTCCCATTCGTCGCCCATCTTCATGTGGATAATGAGGCTAAGGCCTGCATAGCACGCTGCCACCAGAGAAATGCTGATAAACGTCAGCATAGTAAAAAACTGTTTCGAGGGATTCACTCTGTCTTTTCTGTGGCCGTCGAAATAATCGATCAGATCGCGGCGGAAGACAGCGCCCAAACTTTGCGACAAGAGGGACGCAGGGAAGTACCCCACACGATACGCCAGCGCAAAGATGCCGGCTTCACGATGATCGAAGATCATCGGCATCAAAATGGCGGACGCATAGATCACGAAGGAATTCAGCGTAGTGGTCGGCACACCAAATTTTGCATACTGGATCTGAAGCGCGGAGAACCTGATGAAGGCCAACGGGATCATCCGGCGCGCCGAGTAAAGGCAGATCGCGGCGGGCACAACAGTCGAGGCCAGAAAAAGCCAGCTATAGATGTTGAATACAGTGGTGCCTGTGCACTCCCCTTTCGAAAACATCATCATGCAGACGAAGTAGACGGCGAACGCGGCATTAGGGAAGAACCGGATCGTCGCGATTTGCGCGTACTTTCTTTCGGTGGTGAGTGCTCCGCACAACGCCTGTTGCAGGAACACGCCAAGTGCCAGACCGATAACAGGTATGTATTCCGTATGCCCGACCGCTGCCGTGGCCACCACGAGCGCCACGCCGATCCCTATGGCGACCGCACTGGAACTCGTCATTGCGCGCACGGCCTGGGCCTTGTCCGCCGCCATGCACGCAACCTCCAGACGCAAGCCGATCACCGACCCTATAAAAAGACCACCGGCCATGAGCTGGCTGAAATACCCGAGAGCCGTCGGCCCGCAGAACTTCCCGATCAATAGAATCGAAACGAAATTGAGCGCCTGACTCAGTACGACTCCAGCGATACTGACGATCGAATGTTTGATATTCACAATTTATCTACGTCGAAGTCCGGGTGAATTTTTCATCGCTCTACACGACGATGGTTGTCGTCTGAAGGCTAGCCTTTCTGCGTCTTTCCGCTGGCGGGCAATGCGTCGAGATAGGAAGCACTGCGATAGAGGCCTGCGCGCGCGCCCAGACTATAGCGATAGACATCCGTATCGATCGCGTTGAAGATCACACCCTTCACCCGGGCATTCGCCTGCTTGAGCTGCTTGGTCGCCTCCAGCACCTGCGCAATGGAAGTGGTCTCGAAGCGGGTCACCAGCAACACCGTGCCGCAGCTATCCGCAAGCGCGGTCGCGTCGGAGACGGCGAGCACCGGCGGCGTGTCGATCAGCACG
>NZ_VZQN01000032.1:0-98155 GCF_014397645.1 Paraburkholderia sp. 31.1 | reverse complement strand
TGAAGTCCTTGACCGTCAGCGTGCCTGCGTCGCGCAGCGTCGCGGAAATGAACGGCGCGCGCGGCTTCTCTGCATAGCCGTGTACGCGGTCCTGTCCGACCAGTGACTCACGTTCGTAGTCGGCGGGCGAATACGCCAGTTCGCCGGAGAGCATGTAGTTCTGGCCGTCCATCGATATCCACGCGACACCAGCCAGGCGGTTTGTGTCATCAGACATGGTGGGCTCCAGAAATGAAAAAGCCGCCGGGGCGGTTCGCCGGGGCGGCTTGGTGCGGTTCAGTGCTGCGGTTCGGAATGACTAGCTGAGCCTGAATTGCGCGAGCAGGGCGAAAATCCGCAGCTGGTCGATCAGCGTTCCGGGCCACAGACAGTCAACGCGATTCGGGTTATGCGCGTTCTGCTCGACAATGAGTTGCCGCGCGAACAGTGCGCTGTTCTGCACGTAGCCATCGAATTCGAGTTCCTGATACCGGGCGATCACGTCTGCGCGTATCAGCAGCGGTGTGACGATGGCGCTACCGGATGCGAAGCGTGTGCCGTCCGCGGCGAGCTTCATGCGTGAATACTTCGATGTGACCATCGAGCGCAGCGCACGCAGCACGTACATCAGCAGAAACATCGTTTCGACTTCGAGGTAACTGTCATCGGGATCGCCCCACGGATTCTTCTGGTAGGTCGTCGTGATGTTCTCGGCGTAGCAGGTGCCGTCATCGCCCACATTGAACGTGCTGATACCGTCATAGAGCAGCGTGTTGCGCTCGGTGAGCAGGAAGCGCGAGGCAACCGGCGGCGCGAGCATGCCGATAACCGGTAGCGTCTGGACCGGGCGCCCGGGATCGTTGCGCAGCGCGGGCGCGACCGAGCCGGCAAGCTGCGCGGCGATGATCCATGCGGGTGTGGGCGAATCATGGAACCCAAGCACCGATTCATGCTGATTGTTGCGGCCCGCGCCGAAGGTCGTACACGCCGCGAGCGTCCCCCGGTACGCGGCGAACGCGTGTCCGTAAATCTGCTGGGCCCACGACCAGCGCCCGGTCTGGTCGTTCAGGAAGGTATGCAGTGCATCGAGGCTGACGCTATCGGTGTACGGGCAGACGATAAAGTCGAATGGCATGTCGCCGCAGTTATCGAGCGCGGCCTGTAGCGTGTCGGTCGGATTGATCGCGCCGCCCGCCATCGGCGCGATTGCTATGTCCAGATTGAGCGGCGTCGATTCGCCCGCGCGTGAGCCGCCGTAATTCAGGCGCACGTCAATTTCATTGCCCACCATGCCCGCATTGATGGCGGTCAGCGTGACTACGTTGTCCTGAGCCGATGCGCTCACCAGCCCGAACGCATCTGCAGCAACGAGTGTGGCGAGCGCTTCCGCGATGTCGGCCGCGCTCTGCGTGACCTGTACCGGCAACTGGTAGCGCCGACCAGCGATATAAAGCGAGATGACGCCTGAGACGCCGGCGTCGCCTTCGATGTTGAGCGTGACCGTTCCGCTTGCGGCCACCGCGCCGGTTGCGTCCTTGAGCGGCAGATACCAGACTTCGCCGAAGGAGTCGGCCGCGCGATAGGCAGCGGTCATCGCGGCGAGCATCGAATTGCTGCCCCACCGTGCGCGCGCGTCACCCACGCCCGCGCTGATAACGGGCGTGCCCGGCTCGCCGGTTCCCGCGTCGGTCATCTGCCCGATAATCAGCGTGCGCTGGTTGAGCTGGGCGCTGTTCGCCTGTGACGCGTCGAGCTCCGCGTAGAACAGCGGCACGCGGATGTTCTCAGGCAGGTTGGTAAAGGGAATCATGGGAGCAACCTCCCGGGAAGGTGGGCGCGAACCGGAGACGGAAACGGACGCAGGACGGCCGGGGCGGCCCGTGGCGGGGCTCGCGCGGTTGACTTGAGGGAACGGAGCGCGGGAAGCGCGCGCAGCGGCAGACAGACGCGCTGAAAGCGCGTGTTACGTCGGGTCGGTGGCTTTGGGTTCGCGCGTGCGGTGTGATGCGCGCCGCGTCGCGTCGGGGTCGTCCGGCGTGTCCGGGATGGTGGGCGGCTCATCCGCGACCGGCACCACGTCGCCATCGCGGAACCGGCGACGCCAGTACACCGAATCGGGTACGACGCGCCCGGCGTCGGGCAGGAAGTCGCGCAGGTCGGGATCGCGCACCCGCATGCCGGTTGCTGGCCTGATGTGCATGTCAGTTCCCCTTTAACGGAACGTCAAGCCGGCCCTCGTCGCGTCCATCAGGGCCGTGCGTACGCGGCGCGGGGACGACCGCCTGCGGGAACGGCGGCGCGGGATACGTGCCGGTCGGGTCGGCGCGATTGGTGAGGTCCGCATGCAGGCCGACGCTTTCGAGCGGCGCGGGCGCGGGCGGATCGAGCGGCCACGGCGCGGGCTGCGGCTGCTCAACCGTGGGGTCGTACATTTCCGGAAACTCGCAGCGGAACGACGCCGCAATACCGGCGAGGTGACGCGCACCTTCCGCGCGGATATCCAGCACGCTTTCGACCGTCGCGAACTGCTGCAGCATGCGTACAAGCGACCAGTCGAGCAATAGCGCGTTTTCGACGGCGTACCAGAGCGATTCAATGGCGTCCTGTGCGGCTTCCCCCGTCGCCGCCTCGACCATCGCCTTGACTTCGAGGCTGCATGTCGTGGTGAACTGCGGCATGCCGCGATTGAATGAGGATTTCGATTCGTGCGTGGTACGCACGATGACCGCAGGCAGCACGTCAGACGGCGCGGCCCAGTCGCCCGGCGAACGGATCAGGACCGGCCGGCCGGCGACCCGAAGCGCTGCGCGCTGCAGTGCGCCAAGCGCGGCGAGACGCACCTGACGACGCCCGAGCATCGGCAAAGGGCGGATACGTGCGCGGTCCACGGCTGGGGCGAGGAAAACTGGTCAAGTCGCGAGATTGAGCAGCAGGAAACACCACCCATGTCCATCCGTACGGACTTCGCGGACGACATAGGTCGTGTCACTGAGCGGCGCACCGGGCGCGGCCGGAATGAACAGCGTGTCGCCCTGGTGTGCAGTAACGGGAAGTGTTGCCACGCGAAAGCCGTAGCATGGGCGTGTCGTGGTGACGGGTACGCCGTCGACCACATCCACGTTCGTAAAGGCTTCGTCAAACACGCCGTTAAGCGCATGCGCGTTACCGCTTCCCGCGTAGAGCGTCGCGGGCTGGCCGAAGATGCCTTCGACGGGCGCGAGCACCAGGCTATCCCAGTCAATCATGGTGGGGACCGCTCAGGCGATTGGCGCGGCGCTGGCTGCGTCTGCCGGTTGTGCAGCCGTCGCGGATGGTTCTTCCGGCGTGATGCGCGTAGCGCCTGCCGTGGTCGCTTCGAACATGCGACCGGACAGCAGTACTTCGGGCCGCGTGCAAACGTACAGCGGGTACGCATACGCTTCCATCTTCCACCACATGCGCCGCAGCACATCGAAGATCGGCAGTACATACACGGGCCGTCCGGGTGTATTGACCCAATCGACGGTTTCGCCCGGCGCCATCGCTTCGCGGAATACACCGGGCGCGCCGACCGGGAAGAACTTCACCACGTCATCAGGAACCTTGATGGTCACGTTGTCGTCCGAGCCGCGATAGTTGAACCACGTAATGCCGGAGAACACGAACGCATCGAACGCGGCACCCTGCGAGTTGTCGCGCAGTGCGCGCGCATCGGACCAGTTCACGAACGTACGGATCACGTCCGGGTGATTGACGAACGCGTCATAGAAAGCATCGCCGCACATCGCGTAGACGCGCGTGGTCGGCGTGAATGCGCCCTGTGACTTGCGCGCCATCGTACGGATGATCGCGTTGCAGATCGGCCGCAACGGTGTGTTCGCCTTGCCTGCCTCGGTCGCGCCCAGATCGAACGGCGTTTCGGCGGCCTGCGGAATCTGGAATTCATCGAACCAGTTGTAGAGCACGCTGCCGTCCTTCGGATCGAGCACCAGACCCTGCAACGCGGCGAGCCTCAGGAATTCCTTCGTGTACTCGACGCTCGCGAGCAGCCCGGTCGGCCCTGACAGTCGCCGCGCAACTTCCGCCTCGACCTGCATCAGCACGGATTCCGTCCCGAACTCGCGGATGCCCTGTACTTCCTCGGCGTACACCGTGTCCGAGTGCATCAGGCGCGGCACGTCGAAATAGCGCATCTTGCGCCGTTCGGTCGTGCGCTGCGTGCCTTCCTCGCCGCGCTGGGAGAACGGGATCAGGATCAGCTTGCCGGTGCGTTCCTCGACCGCCAGCGCTTTTGTACGGATCGGATTGGGATCGAATACGCCCAGCTCGCCGAGGCCGACCGGCTGGTACGGGTTGCGCTGAACGGCGTCCGAGAGCGCAATTGCCGTGAACGGGTCCTGATGGAATACGTCGAGAATTTCGCCAGCCATGATGACGGCTCCCCAAAAGAAAAGACCGCCCCGGACCAGAGTCCGTGCGGCCTTGCGAGGAAGGAAAGGGGTACTAGCGCAGGAGGATGCCTGTGGCGCGCAACTGGTCGCCCGCGATCTGCATCTGGTACGGCGTCACGTCCGACGGCCAGACAAGCTCCGATGCGTTCACTTCTGCGTCGCGCACGATCGCGACGGCGGCGCGATCCATCTGCGTCGTATCGCGCGAGCCGAACAGCAGACCCGCCACGACTTCGGAGCCATCAGTCGCGGCGGGATTCCACGGCATCCAGATACCGGGTGTGCCGATATCGGACGGATCGGCATCAGCGAACGTGATCGCGAAGGTATCGCCCGCAGCGAAGCGCCTTGCGCCCTGTTCGATGACGAAGCTCAGGCCGCCGACGACGACCGGCGCCCCGGTCTGCTGCGCAGTCGCGCCCAGTTCATCGGGTCCGCTCACGTCGAACGTGTTGCGACTCGTGAAGGTGCAGACGTAGCGACCAGACGGCGACGAGCTGGCACGCAGCGGATCGGTGAGCCGCAGGACACCGTCGCCGGTGTTCTCGCGCTCCGGCGTGCCTGCGACGACCGACGCGGCCCCCGCATCGCCCCTTGCGTCATTGCCTGGCGGGGGTGGCGGAGGCAAGGCAAGGCGGCTGAGAATGGTCCCGGCCATGACATACACACCGCCCGTCAGGACGATGCCGTCGCGCGAGCGGTGGCCGTTCGCTTCGGAGACGAGAAAGCCGCCGTCATGCCAGTTCTCAAAGAGCGGCGGGACAGTAGGAGCGCCCATGATCGTGATCCCCTGTAATGGAACGGATGAAAAACCGGTACGCGCACTAGCGTTTGCGCGCATTCACCTTCGCGAATGCGTGGTCCCATGCCGACGCGATGGCCTGACGTGAGTTCATGCCCGGTGTACCTCCCGGGCCGACGCGCGGATTGCGCTCGACGCGTCCGCTATTGGCGGTCGGCGTGGCGGGTGTGCTTTCGAGTACTGCAAGCGCGGCACCGCGCGCGAGGCGCGTCCTGAACGCGAGATTGGCGGCCAGTACCGGATTGCGCGCGGCCGCGTGACTTGAAAAAATCGCGGCGCAGCGCGCCTGCTCGCGGCGGCGCGCCCGCGCCTCGACGGAACTGCCATGCATTTCCTCGTCGCCATCGTCCTGCGCGCGACCACGTCTGGCTTTGCCGCGCCGGCTGTCCCGTTCATCAGCATCGTCGGAGTCGTCGCGGCTGTCGCCGTCCCCGAGCTGGACGTCATCGCCATTGCCTTCGTCGTTGTCCTCGTCTTCGTCTTCTTCGTTGCCGTCGTCCTGTGCATCGTCGCCGTTGCGCGGCTCGTCGTCCTGTGCGCGCCGTGTGCGTGCATCGTTGTGTGCGCCATCCTCGCGGTCGCGCTCGGCGGGCCGGTCGCGTTCGTCATCCTCGACAAGCGGTGAGTCTTCATCGGCGCGTGTACGCGTCCCCACGCGCGCAAGATGCGCGAACGGTAGCGCGCGGGTCATGGCTGAAAGAGAGAATCCCATTTTGAAGACCTCCTGCGTATTCCTTCCTGTGTATTCCTGCTGGTTACTGCGTCGTGGCTGAAACTTCGAGCGCATCGAGTAGCGCGAGAAACGCCGCATCGGGCGACATGACGGCATCGGCAAATCCGGTCTCGACGCTCGCCGCGCCGAGAAAGGTCCCGGCCTGTGTATCGCGAACCTGCGCCACGGTCAGCCCGCGATTGCGTGCGACCGTCGCCACGAACAGTTCACCCACGCTGTCCACGTCTGCCATGATGCGTGCGTAGGCCTCGTCGGACAGCGGCCGGTATTCGCTGCCGTCAGCCTTGCGCTCGCCGTAGGTAATGAGCGTGACCGTCAGGCCCGCATCGGTGAGCGCTTTCGAAAAATCAACATGCGCGACGATCACGCCGACGCTACCTGTCCCGCCTGTGCGCGGCACGATCACGCGATCACAGGCTGAGGCGAGCGCGTACGCCGCGGAAAATGCGCATTCGGTGAGGATCGCGTACAGCGGCTTGATGCCGCGCGAAGCGAAAATGGCGTCGGTCAGGTCGAAGCACCCGGCGACTTCGCCGCCGGGGCTGTCCACGTCGAGCACCACGGCGCGCACCGCGTCATCAGCGAGCGCCGTCGCAAGGTTCGCGCGGATGCCGTCATAGCCGGTCATGCCCGAGTACGGATGCAGCGTGCCAAGCTTCTGCACCAGCGTGCCCTGAACGGGAATGACAGCGATACCCCGGATGACTTCATAGGCCCGGTCGTCCGCAGGCTCGCCCGCTTCATAGTCACCGTCGAACGCGAGCGCTTCACCATTGGTACGAAAGAGGCGCGTGAGACCGAAACGATCCGCGAGCGCGGCCATGATGATTTCGATCTTGCCCGGCGCAATGGCGAGCGGCACATTAAAAAGGCGCGTCGCCAAGTGCGGATAGTTCACGACCATCGTGCGCGCCTCGGCATTTCGGAGTTGTCTGAGGTCTGCGCTCGGCATACACGCCTAGCATTGCCCCGGTCGCTGCCAGCAATTCCCCTTGCGCGCAGTGACCGGTGGGCTGGATACCTCATCAGCCCCTTGTGCGCGCCATGACTGGCGCGCTTTTTTTGGGTTCTTCGCGGAATTCCGGGGAGAGAGACGGCTACCGACCCCAAAGAGACGTTCGCCTCCTCGATCGGCAGCCGTCCGTTCCCAAAGTGGTTCGGTCATCGAAGCCGGCTTCTCGGGGATGGCAGTCAGGCCAAACGGGCGGTTCATTTTAATCTGCGCTGCAGTCGTTTCGTAATGTCTGTTTTCATCGAGCCGGAACGGTCGGTCCCGCGGGAAATGGTTGTTCGAAGCTGAACCGTCGTGAGAGCCGGGCCGGTGGCTTTATGAGGACGGTGGAATCGCCAATGCGAACGCAGGGGCCTGAAGGCAAATAGGCGCTTGGCGGCAATCGCTGCCTTGAATCTGCGCATGGCGGGTGCCAAACTGAGTTCAGGGGCAGGTGTCCGTAGGTGCGGAGGTCGCATGTGGGACGCAATCAGAGCGTTATTTCAAAACACGTCTGCCTTGGTCGTGGTCGCGCTCACTGCGATTGTTTTCTTGGTGCTCGCTGCTTTGGGAATGTTCCGGGTGGAAATCACTCCGACGGGTTGGAGAGTTTGCCTGCCGTGCACACCCACTTCAGACGAAAATGCGGCTTCATCGCCCTACCAACCACCTGACCACCCGGGCAAGCCCGGTCGCGATGCTGTGGAGCGCCAGTCTGTTGAAAAGCAAGCTGCTTCCGATACAAAAGCAAGTGGCGTTGAGATACCAACGGCTTCCAGCTCTCAAGGGAGCACGGCGAGTCGCCGTATGTCGCCTGTGTTGGCGAATATTCTTCGAGTACCGATTCATACAAGTCTTACGGACGGACTGAGGCGGGTGCCATCAGCGAAGGTTATAACTGCTCCTGGAAAGACCCCATACCTCAAATACGAGCAAAGCTTGTTCAGCTTCGACCAAGCATTTATTTTAGAAACGTTGTCCCGCGACGATATTACAATGCAAGCTTCGTTTGAGAACGAGGGCAGTTATACACACAACTATGGCACCGCATACTCGGACAGCGTCGCCGAATATCAAGGAGATATGGAAAATACTGAAAGATACTGCTTCGGAAGCGGATTCGAGGATTACGTAAATGGCGTGATTCGCGTTTTCGGGACACCCTCCAATGTTTCCGAGGACAAAGTCTCGATCAACGATGTGGCCAAAGATTTCATAATCTACGATCAACAATTTTGCAAAACCGACCAAGTCGGCTGCCTCGACCCCGAAGGATCAATCACCCGAAAATCGTATACGTTCAATCATTTGCCTGACGCTAGTTTTGATTTGGTCATTGACAAAAAAGTCATAACGAGGAAAGTTCAAACAAACTACATTAACGTCCGGCAAGTGGAAACCACATGTACTTATAAAGGTCTATTTAAGCCAAAATAAGCGCAAGTGAAATAAAGGATGGTGCGCCCACTCGACACAATCTCCAGGTCAACACCCTCAGCGACGAGCTGAATCGCTTGGTCCCGCACCCGCACCAGAACATCGTACGGCTGCCCCCAGGCCCAAGCCTACTATGAGCGCGCTATAACGGTCGAAACAGGCAAAGCTCGACAGCGTCCGGCTCATCACAAGCCCTATGCAGACGGTCGGCCGCATCGCCACGAAGTTTTCGGCAACGGCTCGGTCCCCCGCCGCTTATATGAGCAACACCCATGGATCACTGCCAAGTTCGCTGAGATGAAGCCACTGTGTGATCGCCATGGTTTTCCTGAATCAAACATAAACGGCCAAACTATTATCAGTACCCTTTCCGAAGGACTGTACCCGCATAGGCACAAACCATGGAGCAAGCATACCCAGCAGAGGGGTTCTTTGATCTGACCGCACTGGACCTATTCCAAATGGCCTACTTTTCCGCACAACTGATGTTTGGCGCCCGGGCGTCCGCTAGCAAGGAATTAGCGACGCTCGAACGTCGCCATTGCGACCTCGCCCACTGACCGCAGATGGCCGACCTCCGCCCCACGGCGATCGGCCCTTCGCGACCCACTTCTGCCGCTCGATCCAACGCCGTAGTAATGGCGGCTTCCAAGCTACAATCGCCATTCGAATCGACTACATCGGCTGGCAGTTGAACCGCCGCGCTATCCAAGGGGGAGCAGAATGAATTGCATCATAACTACGGTGCATGGAACATTTGCTTCGCAGGCAAAGTGGCCGCTACCTAGCTCAAAGCTATCGAAGTACTTGGCGGAAAATCTACCATGCGCCGTTGAAATCCGACCATTTCGATGGTCAGGTCGAAACAGCTTTTCAGCAAGAGAGATGGCTGCACATCAGTTGCGCGAACACATAGGTGCCATTTCCAAAGAAAACCCCGAAGCCCTTCAGATCGTAATCGCTCATAGTCACGGCGGCAACATTGCGCTTCTGGCATCGAATCACGAGTCGATTAAAGACAAAGTGAAAGGGATCGTTTGCCTGTCAACGCCGTTTCTCCAAGCTTGGCCAAGACCGGTAGGCAGGGCGAAAATCTTGAGTGCGAGCAGTGGAATTGTGATTTCCCTAGGCAATATCGCGTATTTTGTAATGAAGTATTTTTCATTGCCATCTTGGTTCATTGTGACTTCGACTTCGTTGCTGGCATTTCCGTTATTTTTTATTTTTGGTATATTCGCACTTCGCATCGCAGGAGAGAAGCCTTGTACATTGCCAACTTTTTCTGCAGAGCGAATGCTTATAATTCGCGCCGCTGGCGATGAGGCGTCGGCTGTGATGGGGGCTGCGACGCTGTTTGCGACATTAGTCATGCGAATTTGGTCATTCATGGCGCAAGGGGCCGCACACTGGCTCGATATGTTCGACATTGGCCGAAAGCATAACTTAGGCGATATCGGCAAAAAATTAGAAAATGAAAATCAAAAAGACGGCGCTTTATACAAAATACGCGGACACGTAACTGCGATTTATTCGATAATATTACTTGTGGCGTGCATTGTGAATTTCGTGCGCCCAACGTGGATAGGTACTCGTCAATTCATTGCCATTGCTGGCGGAGCATTCGCGGTGGCGGTATCATACGGATGGAAAAACGTGATCGGGCCGATTATTCTATATCCGATTCTGTATCTGCTTTGGTGGGTTTCCTGCATTGCGACCATTCCAGTTCTTATGATGCTCAGCTTACTGGCCATGCTTTTTGGGCCGTCTATCGCGATACGCCATTTATTTTGGGTTGTGAGTGCGGAGCCTACGCCGCCCGGATTTTGGGCCGTTGTGCAATTGAATCCGGAAGGTATTCCGCATAGCGAAAACAATCTCATGCATAGCACGCTATACGATGATATTCGAGCACACGCAGTTATCGCACGCTGGATAAATGTTTTGCTGGAGATTTAATCTCATTAAATGGAAATTAATTGATTTAATCGTTTGATTGTCGACCCTGATGTTCGCGTGTTCCCAATATTAAGTTTTTCGGATATATTGCAGGTTTCGTAAGGCAGTACTTTTAAGAAACTTAGTAATTCAAAGAGCCGCCAACCTACCCTTGCTTTGTGAGCGACGAATGACTGATATCGGAATTCAACCGCCTCTTCAATGTCGCAATCTTCATGACGGCGACTGTCGGAAACTGGCCGGCCTCTGCCCCTCGGTGATCGGCCGTACCCGACCCTGATGCGCCATTCAAAGTCCCACTTTAGGAGACTGGTATGCAGCCGGAAGATGCCACCCCGCCGGGCAGCCTTCGACAACCAGCCGAAGCCGCCTGTCATCAGTGCGGCGTGATGTCGCCTAGCACCCGGCCATGAGGACGCGTTGTGGGACAATCCAGTTCGGCAACCACCAGTCTGGAGGGCGAACGCCATGGACTCGTCATACATCAAACTGACAACCCCAATCGTCGACAGCCGGTCAGCGCTGTGGTTCTCCGCGTATGGCTTCGGGTGGGGATACTGCGCCTTCGAACTCAGACCGGAGGTTGTTTGCGAATACCTCGGAGCGGCAGACGACAGCCAGAAGCAGTTGCTGCTCGCGTTTCAGTTGGGAAAGCAAAAGTTAGTGGGAGTTGCGGAACGCAAAATACCTCCATCGAGCGGAGAGCGCATCGCGATTACTGGCCAGGATCTTTAAGCCGCGCTGCAGCAGTGCACACGACCGGCCGGTTCGGTCTAAGCACCCGTCATTCGCGCATGAAGTCGGAGTGACCGGACCTGGCCGACTCGAGCCAGTAACCCATCCTCCACGTAAATCCGCGAAGAACCTTTTTTTGCGCTGCGCCACCATCGAGCGCCCCGGCATTTCGGATTTGTCCGAGGCCCGCATCGGGCACACACGCCTAGCATTGAAGCATCGCCCCTCAGTACGTCCTCCGCTCACTTGGGGCGATAGGGTTGGCATGCAGTACAAAGCCCTTTTCACGGCGCGTCCTTGTGGCGCGCTATTTTTTGCGTCCCTTCATTTGGCCTTCGCGGCACCGTTGGGCGTGTCGCCACCCGGAAACCTGCAATTCAACAAAGCTGGCTTCTCTTTCCACCGACCTCGATATCCGGGGGCATCTATCTTTCGGACTGAACCTATTCAAATTTGAGACAGGGAGACCTATCCTGTATTCGAATTTATACGGAGATAGTCATGAGCCCCATTACCCTGATTGAAGCTACGCACCTCTACAGCCGCGCAGGCGTTGCACGCCATAGCCATTTCCGCCTGAATCCCCTGCGCCTGATTGCGCTCGTACGCAAGCTGTTCGCCGCGCGTCGCCAGTCCTGAACACGGCGCCCGGCTATCAACGCGGCCGGATACTATCGCGGAACTGGTGCTGCTTCGGATTTCGCCGCTTCTGCGGCCGCCACGCTGCCGGCCCAGCCGGGCAACTCGAGGCCCAGTTCCTTCATCAGCCGGATTTCGTTCGCGCGCTGGTGAAGTACTTCCTCGTAATCGAGACCCTGTTCAGCGCATTCGCGCTTGAGCGTGGAAAGTGCCGCGTCCATGCCCATGACAGCGCCGGCCTTTTCCTTGGTCGGATCAATCCAGCCACGCGCCACACCCATCCACGAACAGCGCGCGTACGCGGCGCGCGCCTCGATATACGGCGGCGCACCGGCCGGCAGCGGCAGTTCGCCCCGGTCCATCGCTTCCCACAGCCACGCGCCGTAGAACGGTGACGCGAAGTTCAGGCAGAACTCGTCGCGCCGCCGCGTGAGGGTCTTCCAGGCTTCGAGCAGCGCCGCACGCGCGCTGCTGTAATTCGTCTTGCTCCAGTCCTGCGAAAGCTGCTCGGCACTGAGCCCCAGCACCGCTGCAATCACGCGCTGCATTTCGTGCGCGAAGGTCTCGAAGTTGCCATGCGGGTGCGCGGCCGAGACGCTTTCGAGTGATTCGCCAGGTGCGAGCGTAGGAATACGCGCGCCGTTGAGCATGGCGGGACGCTCGTCGGCCCACCGCGCACGCAATGCCTGATACAGCGGCAATTCCTCGCCTTCGCCCGCGCCGAGCGCGTCCTGCACCAGCGCCGGATCGTAGGGCGACGTAACGTACGTGCCGAACGTCGCGGCAATGGTCGCGGCCTGTAGCTCGACGCCGTAATACCGCGCGAGCATGCGCGCGTGCAGCAGGACCGGCGTGAATACGCCAAGTCCCCGATGCTGGCCCGCCCGGTCGCGGTCATAGTCGTGCAGCACGCGCAGCCAGCCGTCCTCGTCGCAGCGCTCGATACGCTCCCAGGTGTTCGCCTCGACGGCGAGATACCAGTCGTTCTGGTGCGCCTCGCGGATGTGATACGCGAGCGGTACGCCGTAGTCGTCAATCTCGACGCCGCCGCGCAGGTAGCGCGAATCGATGGCCTGATACGGATTGCTCAGGCGGTCGGGATCGAGCAGCAGCAACGCGGTCGCGTAGTCCGCGCCGCCATAGCCGACGCGTTCGGGTAGCCAGTAGATGAGACCCAGCCCCTCGCCATCGACCAGCTTGTGACGCATTGCGAGCCGGAACTGCTGACCGAGCGTAAGCTGTCGCGCCACGTCGTTGTAGTGCGCGGGGTTCTCAGCATAGCCGCGCCAGAGTGCTTCCGCCGTACGTCTGAATTCATCGGCCCAGGTCGCGTCAAAGGCGCTGATACCGGTACGCAATGCCAGCGCGCGGTAATCGGGATTCGCCGACAGCAGCAGGTTGGTGCCGATGGTGTTATCGAGAATGCGGGTAACACCGCCATTGATCCAGCCATCATTACGAAAGAGGTCGCGCGAGCGCGCGACCATCCAGTCCCGGAAGAGATTGATCTCCGAGTCGGGAGACCGTATCCACGGCAACCAGTTGCCCATCTCCTGGGCAAACCAGTCCGCGGCGTCGTACGGGAACTGGTAGCCCGGCAACCCGAGGCCGCTGCCCGGCGAGGCCAGCACGCGTCCCGGTTCCGACATGTGCGCGCCGACCGTGCCGCCGCGTCCCGCGACCGGTTCGGGGATCGGCTGGCCGCTTTCGTCAACGATGACGCCCATTGCTGGCTCAGAAGTACGGCGTGACCGGACGGCGGCGGTTGCGGCAGAGTCCGCGCAGTGCATCGATCTGTGTCTGTACGCCGATGATGGCCTGCACCAGATCGGCGATATTGGTCTGCGTGTACGCGACGGAGCGGCTACCGTCTGCCTGTGCGTACGACGCGGACTGCGCCTTTGTGCCCGACACCAGCGCGAGATACGCCTGCTGCATGCTCGCAAGCTGCCTTTCGAGCGCACCGAGCGTCATCCCGTCCAGGATGCTCAGGCGGCGACAGGGCATGGCAGCTTAGACGTGCGATTCAGGCAAGACGCTGAACGAGCGATGTCCGCATTCGGGCAGTGGCCGGATACGGGCGGTGCGGCGTCGGCGGCACGTCAGGCGGCGGCGTCCATGCCTGTACTGCGTCGGCGCGGCGGTTCAGTTGCAGGCCGAAGAACAGCAGACCGCACAGCGCGCCATACGCATACACCCGACAGTCAAGCGCCTCATTGGCCCGGCCCGGTGGCAGTTCCCACACCCGATAACGTCTGCCGCCCGACTCCTTGATCACGATGCGCTCAGCGGTCAGTTGCGCGTAATAGCCAATGTCACGGTCGGCGGGGAAATGCATGTAACCTGGTCCCGGTGTATCGAGCAGCAGCCGCTGCCGGATCGTGTCTTTCGCGGCGTTCACGCCGAGCAGGATCGGGCGATAGGTCTTCTTCGTGCGCGACGTGGGGCGCTTTGACGGCCACACCGGATTGCGCTCGCCGCCGCGTGCCGATTCGCCCTTGACCGCCCAGATACGGCGGCCGATTCGCGCCGCGCAGAACTGGTAGACCGCCTGCGTGTGATGCCCGCCCGAATCGATGCACGCCGCCATGATCTCGAAGGGACGACCGTCGGCGCGATGCCACAGGCGTCTAAGATACGTGTCGATGCGCGCCTGCGTGCGCGCGTCCGAAAACTCGCCCTCGATGATTTCGTAGTCGATTGACCAGCTTTCCTCGTTGCGGCCCCAGCCCACGACTTCAAGCTCAACGCGGTAATCCTGCACGTCCGCGCCCACGACCAGCACGGCGACACCATCGGGCACTTCAGCCGCCCATATCTCACCGCGAGCGACGACTGCTTCAGCGGAGAGCGCGCGACCGGTACGCGGACGGTACGGGAGTCCCATCTGTGTATTCCACCAGGCTTGCAGCCGTTCCTCGTCGCCCTGCGCGTCGATCCAGCGCGCCGCGATATCGGCGGGTCGGTCGCGCGTCCACGGGCTCAGGAGCTTCGACGCCTGGAATCCGGCATGCGCGTTATCGACACTCCACGCGCCGCAGGTCGGACACTTCGCGCGATAGACAGCATGACGCTCCGATTCCCACCAGTCCCAGACGGCACGCACACAGGCAGACTCGCCGCCGGGCTCCTGGATTTCCCCACCGTTGCGCCACGCACGCTCATAGGCGTCAAGCGGCGCGTGGCGCGCACCGCAGCATTCGAACACCCGCGTCTGATGCCAGCGTATGGACTGCAAGGCGGTAAGCCGTTCCGACTCGGACCAGCCCGCGCCGCACGACTCGCAGTACACGCGCGCGGTCTTCGTGCGATGGCCGGTCACGTTGCCCTTGTCGTCCTTGCGCTTCTCCCACTCGACATGGCGGAAGAATTCCAGGAACTGACGGTGCCCGCAATGCGGACAGGCCACGCTCGCGCGACGCTGGTCCGACCCGCCGTAACTGGCTTCGATGCGGCTTTCCTCGGTGACAGTCGGTGAACAGGTTCGCACGGACAGCCAGTTCGCGAACGTGGCGACGCGTTCCTCGGCGAGCGCGATTGGGTCGCCCTCGCGCGTGACCGGGTACTTGTCGATTTCGTCCGCAAGAACGAGCCGGATCGGGCGGCGCGCGAGGTTATCGGGACTGCCCGCGCCCGCGAGCGCGAGGAAGCCGCCCGGAAACGACTTGAACAGCAGCGTTTCCTCGGCGTTGCGCGTTGTGGTCGTGCCGACACGTTCACGCAATACGGGCGTGACCCGCACCAGTGGCGTAATGCGTTCCTTGCTGAACTGTTCGGCCGCGGCTTCCTTCGGTTCGAGCAGCAGCATCGGGCACGGATCGAGATGCGCAAAGTAGCCGAAGATGTTCTCGATCAGCGACGTCTTGAACAACTGCGTGTTCACCATCGCGGTGATGACATGCACGCCCGGCTCGGTCACTGCGAGCATTGGCCCGCGTGCTGCTTCGACGGTCCCGGTCGACCAGCGGCCCGACAGGCTGCCCGATTCCTTCGCGAGTCGCCGGTACTGGTCAGCCCACTGCGGAACGCTCAGACGTGGCGGCGGGGTCCACCCGCTGCGACCGACACGTCGAAGATCATCGGCCTTGTTCCGTGTCGAAGCGCGGTTCAGGCTCCCCGAGGTCGGCAAGCTGCTGATGGACATGCGCCGCCAGTGTGTTCGTTAGCCGGTCAATGTCGTCCAGACCGAAGGCCATTGCGATGAACGGCGCGACCTTCGCGGGCCACGCAAGCCACGCGTCGCGCTGCTCCCGGCACAGTTCGAACACGACGCCTCGTGCGACGGCCAGCTCAACCAGTGCGCCGGATTTCTGTTCGTATTCGAGGCGGCGCAGCAGCGCCGTCCAGTTCTCTTTCAGGCGCAGCGCTTCGCCGTACGCGAGGCCCTTTGCACTTCCGGCTGACTGCAAACTCTCCTTTGCAGGTGCCTTTGCGCTTTCGTCAGGCCGCTCGCTCGCGCGCCAGCGGGTACCGACGAGCGCCGCGTCCATCAGGCCGTCTGCGCGCTTCGCTAGCCGTCCCTGTTTCAGCGCCTGATGCACAAGCGTGTCCGAAACGTGCTCGCGCCGCGCGAACTCGCGGATTGAAATGCCGTCAGCCACGGTGCAAAGACTTTTTGAAACGTGTAGCTACAGAAAGAACGGGGTCGCGCAATTTGCCCCTATTTTTCGCCCGCATCCAGGACCCGTCCGGCATATTGAATGATGAAAACCGGGCCGACCAGCGTCCGCGAACCAGCCACGTCTAGGGATTCACCTGTTCGGACGGCTTGAGAATTGTCTTTTGCGCACCACTGTTGTGCTAAGGGGCAGCCATGGTGCTGGAACCGTTGGCGCCGCCGCCACACTCTGGATTTGCCTAATAGGCAAGCCGTTGGCCGCGGACAAATATACTTGTATTTCCGGTGAAAACCCGGCGAAATACGTGCAGACAATGCGTCGACTGGTGTTGTTCATCGTGTATTTCATGTCTTAAGATGCTTAGCGTACATACATGGACCAACTCTGCTGAAAATCGATCAAGCAGGATCGTCACTTGCTTAGAAAGGTTCGAGCAGAGGTCTTGAGGGCTACGCAGATGTGCAGAGAGTTCGTTCGTTTTGCCAATCCTGATCCTGTCGTCAAGGACGAAGTGCATCATTTCGGTCCAGGGCATATCATCTTTGATTTCAACTGTCCCGGTGGACCCGTCAAAACGCTGTCCATCGCGGGTTTGGATGTGAAGGACGACGCACTGATAGCAGTAATCGAGGCCAAGGCTGTTCGCTGCGTGAATAGCCTGTGTGATCCTGGAGGATAACAGCCATGAATGCAGGGAATTCGAAGTACCGCGACGCCTTAGAACGTGGGGAGCGCGAGAGCCTTTGTTACGCGACCAAGGTACATGTCGACGGCCGAAGCGTGGTTTTAAAACTGGTTTCGGGGGAACAAGTAACGTTTCCGGTCGACTTGGCGCCCAGTCTCAGCGACGCACCGCAGAGCACTATCGAGTCAGCTACGCTGGTTTTCGGTGGAGCGGGGTTGCGATTTGGAGAAGCAGGCGATCTGACGTTTTACGTCCCATCGCTAGCGGTCGGCAACTATGGCGTGAAAGCATAGCCTCCGGTCTCCTTCTGGAGGCAAGCGCTCTTGCTTGGGGAATCGTCTGGCGCCCGGCGGTTTGCCAGTGACCCGGTGCCTGACAGCGACGTGAGCGACTATAGATGCGTTCAAAAGAAGGCTTCATTGCGCTTGTTGTCGTATGTTACGTTTTCGCGGTCCTCGTGTGGCTTGTCGTCGCTGTCCTTTACTTCTTACACCGACCTGGCACTGATTGGAACATCGTTTCGGCGGTTGCCAGCGCGGCGGGCGCACTCGCGACAGCGATTGCCGCGTGTGCTACGGCGACAGGAGCGTTCGGGGCATTCAAGGCGGTCAGCGTCGCTCTTGCAGAGGCGGGGACACAAGACCGCCTACGACTAGAATTGGAAAAGCGTCGGGCCCATCTCGTAGCTGTAGCAATGGCCCCTATGCTCTCACAAATGCTAGTTGACGCATCAGCCCTGAGGGGAGAGTTGCCCACAGCTCAAGCTAATCTTGCCACTCCGTCGGGTACCAGAAACAAGACATATGAGAGGCACTTGAGAATCTTGATGTCAGCATTGACCTCGAGGGTCACGCCCGGTGACATTGCTGACCTCGCCGCGGTCTCACCGGCGTGCGCGGACAGCCTTGCCAAGGCAGTCAGCTTGATTCGTATTTTGGAGAATGAGATTGTTCTTAAGTGTCTCAACTTCATGGATCAACGTCACCGATCCGGTGAGCGTTTCAAACCGTATCAGCAGCAGTGGTCCCACTTAGCTGAAGAATTGATTGCTTCCGTCAGGCAGGCCGAGACGGAGTGCCGTCGCATTCTCCTGAAACAGACACCTAAAAATTCCGCTCAGAGCCAGACGAAGTGAAGTGGCGACCGCCATGTGCCGAATGCATGTGTCTGATCGATCCCGGAAAAAGGCAGGTGTCCGTTAGGTCGATCGCTGCCGACCCAGTCCAAACAATCATCGCGCCGATGCTATGGCCCGCGCGAGTTCGCGCCCGAAAACGCGGTTCAAGTTCGCCAGTACGACCGCCTCTGTGCGCTCGCCAAACCTCAGCCGCTTCTTCGTTTCAACCGGCGCGCGAAACTCAACCAGCAAACGAAGGCGGCCGGTCGTGTTGACGTCCGCTGCGAGCGCGTGTCTTCCACGGAGCTTTTTACGCTGTCGGACACTCTTTGAAATATCGGTCGCACCCTCGCGCAGAAACGGGCGCTGCCATACACCGTAGATAGTGCCGTGCTTGGTCTTGACCGGCCCCATGAACACGTCAGGCCGTCCCATGTACTTGCGGATGGCGTTGCGTGGCAAGTTGCCATACTGGTTCGCCGATGCGCCGACCGGAACGAGGTTCGCCGGCTTCGCGCCAAGATACTGCAAGCCGCCGAATTCATAAGGGGCAAGATACTGCGCGGCGCGGTCACGGATATAGACGCGCGCAACGGGACGTCCCTTTCGGGCAGCCTGAACCGCAACGGAGTTGACGGTAAAGGGCGTCGGGTTGTCGAAAACTTGCGGTAGTGCGTTCTTTTCGGCGTCGGCGGCGAGCTTCGCCAGTTCTGTGACCGTACGTGCTTCGGCAAAGGGCAATTGCCGATAAGCCAGCGCTGAGAGCTTGCGCGACACGGCCTCAATGTTCGAGCTGATCGATAGTTCAAGCATGAGTACTTACGCCGTCATGACGGAATCCACGCGCGTCCGAAAGCCTCTTTTGCAAGCCGCTTTCCGACCCGCTCAGGCATGCCGGAACGGTCGGCCAACCGATCCACTTCTTCCGCTTCCATGCCGAGGCCGCGTTCGACCTGCGCGACCGGTACGCCTGCCTCAAGGATCGTGCGGACAATCCCGGCCATCGGGATAACGGCATGAGTGCCGCGCGCGCGATTGTGACGGATGGTGGACATCATCCGGTGTACCGGATCGGCTTCAATCTCTGCAGCCGGCACGAAGCCGCCGTACCGCTCGCGGATACGAGCATCGTCCGACACCAGCCAGCGATGAAAGCCATCAATCAGCAGATAACCGCTGCCGTCCCTGAGCACAACCAGCGGCTGTGTGAAGCCGTCCTCTAGGATCGAGAGAACCAGCAGTTCAAGTTCGGGCGGCGCAACCCGGTTGGGGTTGTAGTCGTTCGCCCGCACGCAATCGCGATGTACCCACTTCACGCGTGAGACGGCAGCGCGTTCAATAGCGCCGCGCACGTCATCCGGCAGCGGCGAAGCGGACTCAATAGCGGGTACCGTCATTGTCGGTTTCCATTGCAAGCAGTTCTTCGAGCGTCAGCCCCCGCCGCTTCTGCTCGGCTCCAGCCAGCGTGACCAGCCCGCCGGCCTTGCGGTTCTTGAAGTCACCCTTGAGCGCGATCTGCGCGAGCGCGCGCCAGGACACGCCGCTCATCGGGTCGGCTCTTGTGTCGTCAATGGGCCGCTTCGTCTTGCGCTGATGCGTTTCGACGGCACGTCGCAGTGAGAGCGCGACGCGTGAGCGCCACGGCTCATCGTACAGATTGATGATCCGCCAGGTCCATTCCCGCCATGTCAGTCCTACTGGCGGCTCGCGCAGGTGCGTACCGTAAAGCTCGGTCAGCGCGTAGCGCGCGGCTGTTGCGGCACCCGGTACGCGCGCCGTCATCCGGTGCCACAGGTCGGGATAGCAGATCGCCCACGTATGCAGCAGGTTGAGCGGTTCTTCGCCGAACGGCGGGCAGACGCGCTGTTGGGCATGCGCCAGTCCCATCGCTTCAAAGCGGTCATAGGTGTGGTTGTAGTCCCATCCGAAGCACGACGGCGCGACCCATACGTCTTCGAATCGCCAGTCGTATATCGGATCGCACAACCAGACGTTGCGCGCGTTGGGGCTCTGATGAATGTAGTTATCGACGCGCGTCCGCATTGTCATCCGTAACCGGCGCAATGATTCCTGGGTGCGGATGCCGCGCAGCATCGCGACTGTCTGCGACTGGCCCGCGAATGGCAAGTGGCTACAATCGGGGATCATCATTCCCCTGGCAAAACCCGGCATCGTCGCCTCAGCGCAGGACGGCATCCGGCGCACCCACAGGTCGCGCTCATCGGGGTTCCAGCAGTACCAGTACGGCTGCTGCCGCGAACAGGCGTTGCGATGCTTGATGGGCACGCAATACCAGGTGAGCGCGATATCGGGCTGGGCGCGCACGCGCCCTACATAGTCCTCGGTGTCGGGCGATATGCACTCCTCGTCATAGAAGTGAACCTCGAGCGGCAGGCGTCCGGTTTCGCGCGCGACCGAGAGCGCAAGATGCAACACGACGGTCGAATCCTTCCCGCCCGAGAACGAGACGACGATCCGGTCGAACCGGCTGTACAGATGCCGGATACGTTCCAGCGCCGCATCGTGAACAGTATCGTCCACATAATGCCGGTCCAGCGTCACACGCGCCTTGCCGCTCATGAGCGTTCCAGTGTCGCGTCGCCGGTCGTGCGGATCGCGGCGAGGTTGCGCGCTGATACGCCGTCCACGATGGTCCGGTTAATCATCGGGTGATCGTCGTCGGTAGGCCCGCAATCGGAATCCGGGTGATACGCGAGCACGCGCATTTCGTCGCCCCGGTCGGTGGCGAAGTGATGACGCCCGTTCGCATGAATGCAGAAAATCATTCCCGCTTCGAGCGCGATCCGGGCATCAGCGCCCGCATTACGTGCGACGCACGTCCCGCGCCCTGAGAGAACGAGTCCAAGCCGGTCCGATGGATGCGTGTGTGCGGTCTGGAAAACGCCTGCGGGGAAGTACAGCAGGTTCAGACAGGGATCGCCGCGGCGAACCGGCTGAACCAGCGTGGTATCACTGCACTGGTCGATATAGCGCAGGCGGCCCCGGTGTTCGACGGGACCGCCGATCATGAACAGGCCGCGCCAGCCAGCGCGCCGCATGATGACTCCGCGGCTGCTCCGTGCAGACAGCGTGAACCGGCCCGGGACGCAGAAGTACTGGCCGGCGTGCAGCATCCACGCATGGCCGTTGTGCTGCAGGCGCGCTGCCCCCTCATGCACGTAGCCGAAATGGGTCGCCTGCGGCTCAGTCATAGCGAGGTCCTCTGTCCACGCCTGCAATGCGTGAGCCAGATAGCCATGCTGCCAGCCGTAAGCTGTGAAGGCGTGAGTTGGCGCGTGTGCGGTCATGGGTTCAACCATTCGCGAGCGATCAGTACCAGCGCCGCGCCGCTATCGGCTGCGCCGCGCGTCCTCGCGTGGGCAATGGCGTCAAACAGAATCTGACGGTCTGCTACCCGGACCATGCAGGAAAAGACGGCGAGCGAACCGCCTGCATCGCTCACGGCCGAAACACCCTCAGGGCTGACGGTAGCGTCGGCGGCTGTACTGACAGGAGCCCGATCGTGCGTATCGGCGTTCGCGCCTGCGAAACCGAATTCCGTCAGGTCTGCGGCATCGGCGTCCTGTGCGGCGTGATCGAGCCGGAGCCTGTCTGTATCGTCAGTCAACCGCGCAAGATCAGCGTCGGAGAAACCGAGCAGATCCGGCTCGAAGCCCTCAGCGGTGAGTGCCTGAAGCTCCTGCGCGAGCAGTTCCGTGTCCCATGATGCGTTAAGTGCGAGCTTGTTGTCCGCAATCCGGTAGGCGCGCTTCTGGGCCTCGCTCCATCCCCGCGCCACGATTACGGGCGCATCGTCCAGCCCGATCTGGCGCGCGGCGAGCAGACGTCCGTGTCCGGCGATGACCTCCCCGGCGTCGTCTACCAGTACGGGAATCGTCCAGCCAAATTCACGCAGTGAGCCTGCAAGGCTCTCCACCTGCTCCGGTGGATGGCTACGCGCGTTGCGCGTCGCAAGCTGCAGCCGCTCAAGCGGCCAGCGCTCCACGCTGTCGGCAGGCCAGGGCGGTTGTTTCTTCATTCGTGACGTCTGATGCGGATTCGTCGCGTACGATCCCCGCTTCGCGCAGGAGCGCATCGATGCGCCCGAACGCTGCGTCGAACTCACCGCTTTTCTGCCGCGTCCCGCTCAGCGTCGCACCGAGAATCGCGGAATGTTCAGCAACGGTCTGCCGGTGCACGCCGCAGCGCTGCGCGAGGCTGACCTGTGTCTCGCCGGTATGGGTGAGGATGTTGGCGACCAGCGCGGAACGCAAACGGATATTCGGGACGTGCCCGGTGAAGAGCGGCGCAGTGTGCGCGACGATCTGAGCGAGCGCGCCCGACCATTCGGGATTGGGATAGTGCCCCGCGCAGCAGGGACGATGGCACGCGCAGGTTATGTTTTGGGGTGCGTAGCTGACTACGAGCAGCGCGCGCTGCAAATCCGTCAATCGGTCCAGCCGGTAACGGATACGCGCGGCCTGCGCGGTGGCATCGGTGCCGGTCAGTACGTCATCGCCGGGAGCCGACTGGTGTAGCGCCGAGAGAGAGGAAGCGCCTCCACGCAGAACCGCGTGCGAAAGCGCGTCACGCAGCGCTGCTGCTGCGCCGCAATAGGTGTCTTTCATGGGCAAGCCGTGTGGGAAAACCGAGCGCGCAAACGAAAAAAACCCGCTCGAGGCGGGTTCCGGGTGCAGTTCGGCGACTACTAATCTTTGCGTATATTCGACTGTTTTTGCCGGTTGTCAAGAAATTTCAATCCGGCCCACCAGCGCGCCTGGCGTCAGGAACGCTCAGGCTTGCGCTCGGCGGGCCTGGACTGGTGCGCCAGATCGCTAGTCGATAGCCCTCAGGATGAGCGAGTTCTCGTCATGCTCGCATGCGTACTCGCGTAGCGCGTAATACCGGTCAACCAGGTCGTCATAGTCGCCGCCCTGATCGTGGATCGTCCATATCAGCCGGTTGAGTACGAAAAGACTGATTGTGATTCCGGCCGCGTCAGCGCTCATTGCTCCGTCGAACTGATTGCCTTCTATTCTCAGTGTCAGCCGTTCGGGCGCGCAGGGCGCAAGATAGAAACTGCCGTTCGATAGCTCGTAAAAATTCCAGGCCCCGTGCGCATACTCTGGCGACAGCTTGCCCGCGTAGGAGTACATCAGGTTCTCTGCAACAGGCCATAAAAATCTGCCAATCATTTTCGGGAGAAACCTCAGGCGACGACTCTCAGGGACCAGCTTCGCAACGATTCCGCTCGGCTTTTTCCTCGCCATCTCACGCCCCCTTGAAAGCGACGACAGGGGCCTGCACGACGCGCGCCAGGGGAACGATCGACGTGAGCACGTCGGCGAGCGCCTGAGTCTCCTGCGCGATTTCGTACGCAAGCTGATAGCCCATCCAGGTCATCGCATCGTCACCGAAGAACACCGCGAGGCGAACTGCCGTATCAGCCGTCAACCGGCGCTTGCCCTCGATGATCTCGCGGATACGGCGCGGCGCAACGCTGATCGCTTTCGCCAGCTTGACTTCAGTCACGCGCGCGTCGGCGATTCGCGCAGCGAGCGCTGCGCCCGCCGTCTGTGGAAGAGATTTTGCACCGCTGGACTGGCTCGACGAAGGCGGCGTCGGCGCGACCGTTGCCGAGGTCTTGTCGGCAGGCGTCGGCGCGACCTTCGCTGCGGGCGTCTTGACGGCGGGCGCGGCCTTCATCGCGGGAGTCTTGGCGGGCGTCGGCGCGACCTTCGTCGTCGGAGCTTTTGCAGCCGACTTCGCCGCCACCGTCGTTTTTGCCTTCGGCTCAACCACACTCGCGGCCATCGTTTTCTTTGCCGGTGCTTTCGTTGCTGCCTGTTCTACCGGTGCTTTCGTTGCGGCGTGGTTCGTGGTGGTCTTCGTCGATTTCATCGGGAATCCTATCTAATAAGTGGGTAATTACAAACAACTGCATACCCACCTTAAGGCGACCGCGCAGGCCTGTCCAGAGGCAAACTTCGGCCAGACTCAGATTTCTTCCGAGGCGGCGAGGATGCCGCGTTGATGGGCGAGGATTGCAACCGGGGCGGCGAGGATTTAGTGTCCGCTGGCAAGATTTGATACGCGGCTGATCGCGCCCCGTTGGTCTGCTCCCGTATCCATTCGAGCGCGGCGCGGTGCGCGTCCCGATACGAGCGCGAAGGATGGTCGCCGCGCGCGATTCCCTGACGGTATGCGCGACCGATCCACGCTCTCAGATCGTTCGACAGCGCGTACCAGTGTCTCCGGCAACCCCACCCATTGCGCGGGACGATCTGCCCGCAACCGGGCCACGGACAACGGTGCATGGTTACGTCCTGTCAGTACGAAAAATTTCACCAAACACGGTCTACAAATCCTCACCCTTGCATGGCCTGCGTCCATACCATTTGACCGCGAGCGCGGCGCATTCATCGGCCCGTGCTTTCCAGACACCGCCGCGGCGGATCGCTTCGGCATGCACCTGAGCTGCCAGCGTGACACTCACAAGCGGTGCGCATTCGGCAACTGGAAATCTGTGCATGGTTTTCCCACTCAGTGTGTAACCGCACCGGATTGCTGACGCGGGTCCGCTGGTTCCGCACCCACCAGCGCGGCGCGTGCGATCCGCGCGATATCGGGCAGCGTTAGCGCGCTCGTCGTGCCTTCCGCGAGGTCGGCAATCAGCGCGAGCGCTTCGCGCAAACGTGCAGCGTCGTGCAATGCGCGGTGGCGCATCTGGTCGGAACGGATCACTCTGACCTCTCTCTGTCGCAGGTTCATGGCATGGCCTCCATCGATAGCGCGTGCGCGAACGACAGCACGCACTGCTGTGCTGCAAGCGGTTCAACGACGACCTCGGTGCGCGGATTGGTGCGGTCGATGCCGTGATAGACGTGTTTCTCGCGCACCTGCCTGTCGTTCCTGTAGACGCCGGCCTGTAACAGTTCACGCACGCTTGCACCACCGGCCTTCACCCTTGCATAGCGGTTCTGCAGCACGTCGAGAATCACGGATTCATCGAGGTCCGGCCGTTCGGACGCGTAGAAAATCCGCAGCGTGACGCGTACCGGGCCGCTCAGTTGCACGCGGCACAGCGGCGGAATCTGCCGCAGCGCGTAGCGCTCATAGGCGCGCGCCTTGTCTGACTTGATCGACATCGGGCGCGAACGGATGCGGTTCGCGTCATCGCGATAGCGGCGCGAGACGATTTCGCGGCTGTTCGCTTTGCCAGCGGGCTCGCCCAGGATCGTGAAGGCAATCGCGTTCACACCGTGGCCTCATGCGGCTCTTCGTCGTCTTCGCCCGGTACACGCGAGGGCAGCACGCCGCCGCGCAATTGGAACGCGGCATCGAAAACGGCTCGGTACTGCGCTCGTTTCTCTGCAGGCGCGTCGTCCAGATATGCGCGGCCCGCTGGCGACAGTACGGCATCAATCGAGATTCGCTTCGTTTCATAGGTGAGCGGTGCGCCGTTTTTTGCGCACCCGCGTAGCAACATCTCAAAGGCCCATTGCGGCGAGGGCCGGCGATTCGCGAGCGGCGCAAGAATTTCCCGCATGCGTGCGAGGCACGCTTCTACCTTCGCCGGGTCCGCCCGGTCGGGCTGCGGGAGACGTGGCGGACTGCTTGCTGCGGCTTGTCGGCGCGTGGCACGGCAGAGTTCAAGGAATTCGGGCAGCGTCGGTAGATGCGGCACATCGCAGAGCGCGACAATGCCGGCCTGTAGCGCTTCGGCTGGCACACCCTGAAGCGTGTGCGTCCAGACGCGTTTCAGATCGTTGGTATCGACGCCGCGCCACATCGCCACGAAGCGCGCGCCATAGATCGCGTGCATCTGGCGAAACAGCCATTCGCCGCGGGTTTCAGGTTGATCGGTCGGGAACATCGCGCACGTCCTCAGGGGCAAGGTCGAACACGTCGGGCGGGCGCGACGCATCGCGCCCGGTTAGCGCCGCGATCATTTCGCGGTCGCGTGCCTCGCGCACATCGCGCGGGCTGAGCCGCGCGAACGGCGGTCCAGTTGCACCGTTCGAGCGAGGCAGCAGCCATTCGGCCTGAAAGCCGCCCCAGCCACGCGTGCAGCAGATGCGCAGTGCGTCGTTTAGCGACAAGGCAGCCGATTGCGCTTCCCGCAGAACGCCAGCAATGGCCGTTTCCGTGGGTTTCAGACGCTTGCCGCTGCGCAGGGTCAGCCAGTCGCTTGCGATCTGAGGTTCCACACTGAGCGACACAAGACGCGCGTGCGCGTCGAAGCGCGCTCCGCGCGCGGTTTTTGTCTTTGCATTTGATGAAGTAGAAGATGAAGATGAAGAGCCGTCACCTAAGGAGGGCTTTGGTGCGGGGTTTGGTGCGTCACCCTCAGCAGCACCAAAGCGCGAGGAATTGCCGCGAATGGTACGCACGTATTCATCCCTGACCATCCGCGAGGAATACCAGACTGGCCCGGTCTGTTCGCATACCAGAACGACAGGCGTTCCCTCCCTTCGTCCCGAACGGGGAACGTAGACATAAGGCTCGACAGGTTCACCCACGTCGCCGCCTTTCAGGATTCGCTTGTCGGCCAGCATACGCAGCGCGGCGAGCGTGCAATGCACCGCTTGGGCGATGTCCCTCAACGGCCAGCGAACCGTGCCGTAATCCTCCTGGTCGTGTAGCAGGCACAGCACGTCAATCCAGATTCCTTTTTCCGAGTGCGAGCAGCGGCGAAGTTTGCCGTTCGAAGTCCAGTCGCCCGGATAGAACTGGAACGAGGGACGTTTCATTGGTCCGCCTCAGTGTGTAAATGCTTTTGACCACTGCGAGCGGGCGCTTACGGTTGCCGATCCTGCAGCGCATCGCCGAGTGCCAGCAGAAACGCGCAGGCCGGTAAGCCAGAGCTATCAGCCAGCAACGCGCGGGCTCGCGCGTCCTGTTCGCGCAGCTCTGCCAGACGGCCACCTATGCAGCGTGTGACCGCTTCAGCGTCACGCAGTACGACGCGCGCCGCGCGCTCATAATCGGCCAGCATGAGTGCGCGTCTTGGGACGCGGAGAGCGAAACTTCCTTCGATTCTGGAATCAGTCATGGTTGCACCATCGGGTCAGGCCGCATTGCTGCCGCTGGCCTTTGTACGGGCGAATGCGTCGAGCGCATCCGCGTGTCGTAAGTGAGCGCGCCCGACCTTGCGATGCTGACGCGCATTCCAACGGACCTGTTCGGGTGTAAGGAGATCGAGCAGCACGTATTGCGGGTTTTCGCCGCGCTGATGCGGAACGGGATAACGCGCCTGCAACGTGCCTGTGTACAAGTCGCCCTGTATCGCCCGTGTCTCGTGTGACTCCGCGCCGTAGCTGCGCGCCAGTTCCCGGCGCGTGACATCGAGCAGGTACTGCATGAAGCCGTACCTCGCGCATATGGATTCGTTGCCGCTTTCGAGTCGTGTACGGGCGCGATCTGCAACCGTGTTGCATTCGACGCGCTGAACGTCTTCGGCTTCTAGTTCGAGGATTGCCTTGCGGACCGCACGGACGATGATTTCCCGTGCGCCGCCTGCCGGTTGCGGCGTGGTGTTACGTCCCGTCATGGCTTGCCCCTTCCAGCATCGCGCACAGAAACCCGGCCATCGCCGGTACGATGCGCCGCACGTCGGTCTGCATGACGTCCGTCATCGCGTCATAGATCGCGGTGGGATTCTTCGAGAGGTACCCGTCGCTCTCGAAGTCGCGCACACGGCCCCATATCCACAGAACATCCTCAGGGATGCGGTTGATCGTCGCCGCCACATCGTTGTGGATGTCCCGGATAAGAGCCGTCGTGCTTGGTTTCTTCGCGGGATCGCGTAACGCGTCTTCGAATTCCCGTTCGGGGATCGTCGCCAGCTTTTGCCACTTTGATGACTGGTCCCGCGTTACTCCCAGGTCAGCGAGCGTTGCGACGGAGGAACCCTTGTCGTTGCCTACGACTAGGGTTTTTCCGGTCGGGTTCGCCGTCTTCGGCATCGCTCGCAATTCCGCCTGTGCAAGCTCTGTCAGCAACGTGCCCGCGCGGCGTTCGGCGCGCAGGCGGATCGCGCAGGCCTTGCGTTCGGCGTCGGTGTTCTTCGCCTGCCTTGCATAGACTTCGAACGCGAGCGCCTTATCGCGAAGGTCTTTCACTTCATCGACGCGATGGCATTCCGCAATGGCGGTACACATCGCGACGTAGCGTGCATCGACCAGTGCCCCGGCGCGGGCGGTCATGTTCCGGCGCACGTCGATAACCGTATCGCGTGACGCGCTGGTCACCCTGGCTATCGCCGTGTTGGTCGCGGTCGGATCGGCTTCG
This sequence comes from Paraburkholderia sp. 31.1, assembly GCF_014397645.1. Lineage (NCBI taxonomy): Bacteria > Pseudomonadati > Pseudomonadota > Betaproteobacteria > Burkholderiales > Burkholderiaceae > Paraburkholderia > Paraburkholderia sp. 31.1. The sequence continues at coordinate 69,736 of NZ_VZQN01000032.1, read as the reverse complement.
ATGGCCTGCCGGATCGCGTCGCGGTTGACCCTGTAGCTACGCGGGTACGTCTTGCCGTCCGAGCCGGTAAGGCGCGCTCCCTGGTCCGCTGGATTCATCGCGTCGTCCTACGGTGTCGTCGCCCCGGGAAAATCGTCTGTCGCAGTAAGCATGACGAATTCCTTTGCTGAATTCACGGACTAAAAATTAGGCGTAAAAAAGCATCCCGTCAATTACGCTTACTTGTATTAAGAGTGCATGTAAGTGCATGGAAGTACACAGACGTCTTTTATAAAAAATCAAGGGGATAGGTGCATTCACTTAGGAAAACTGGATGTTTGAACCATTATCGTCAGGTTATGTAAATTCATCCTCGACACCCGCTGCGCAAGCCGCTGATGGATATGGAAATAAAAATTAAACGGCCGTTCTGAAAGCGGCAACTGATAATCTTTTTTGCGGCGGTGGGTTTTCGCTTTTTTCTTGAATTCAACCCGGCTTGACGCCTATCTTTCGATCCATGTTATTTCGGCACGGAGCGAATTGTGTCAACCGCATTTATCGAACACTGGTCAATTCCGCATGAAGAAGGCGGAGAAAACCATATTATCCGGTCGCCAGATAGCGAAGCAGCTTATGGGCACGCGCTGACTATCCGCGACTCGATCCGCTCGGCCCGGGCGCCGGTCATCACCGGCCAGTATCGCGACATCGAAACGGGTCTGTGGACAGTATTCGTCCGCGTCCTGCCGGACCCGCAGCAATGAGCGCATTCGACTTTTCGCTGCCTGCCCGGCAGCCGATTGCGGAGCTTGGCCTGTCGGTACGGATCGCCAACCAGCTTCGTGCGGCCGGTATCACGTCGATAGGCGAGTTGTGCGAGCGTCGCGCGCGCGACCTATTGCTGATGACGCACGTTGGCCCGGATTCTGTTCGGGCCGTTGCGGACGCGCTGACGCAACGCGGTCTTTCACTCAGGGAATAGACCCATGAATGCAAGGGACGACTGGCTTGCGGAGCGCCGCAAGGGCATCGGCGGCAGCGACGCCGCCGCCGCTATCGGACAGTCGCGCTATCAGACAGCCTATGAGTTGTGGCTGGACAAGACCGGGCAGACAACAGGCGAGCGCGAAGACAACGAAACAACCCGCTTCGGCCGGGCGATGGAAGCCATCGCGGCCGATATGTTTGCGCATCGCACGGGTGTGCGTCTGCGCCGTCGCAATCAGATCATCCGACACCCGAAGTACCAGTTCATGGCTGCGTCCGTGGACCGGCTCGTTGAAGGTCGGCGCGAAGGCTTCGAAGCGAAGAACGTCAATGCGGATTTCTTCCGCTTCTCCGGCGAGTGGGGCGAACAGGGTTCGGATCAGGTTCCGGTTGAATACCTGTGCCAGTGCCATCACTACCTGACGGTCCTTGATTACGACGCCTGGCATCTTGGCGCGGTTGTCGGCGGCAACCGTCTTGTCACCTACACGATCGAGCGCGACCCCGAATTTTCGGAACTGCTGATCGGCCAGGAAATGACGTTCTGGACGTTCGTGGAAACCGGCGAACCGCCGCCTTTCGACTATTCGCACCGGCATGCGGTTGACATGCTGAAGCGTCTCTATCCCGGCACGTCCGGCGAAACCATCGCGCTCGATGCGGCGCTGATGGACTGGCACAACGTGCGCATCGAGGCCGATGAACAGGTCAAGGCGTATCAGGCCGTTAGCGACGGCGCACGCGCCCACATTCTGCACGCGATGAAAGAGGCCGCAATTGGCCGGCTTCCCAATGGTGGCGCGTACAAACGCAAAACTGTCCACCGTCCCTCGTACAGCGTTGATGCGTGCGATTACACGATGCTGACGTACAGCAAACCGAAGGAAGGAAAGGAGGTTGCCGAATGATCGCAACAGTTGAAGAGGAACCGCGCACTCTGAAGCGGTTCGAATTGAACCCCGACATGCTTGGCTACATCGAGCGCTTTGCGAATCTGATGGCGACGGCTGGCGTCACCGTTCCCGAACCGTATCGCGGTAAGCCGGGCAATTGCGCAGCCGTGACGATTCAGGCGCTGCAATGGGGTATGAATCCGTTCGCCGTCGCAGCGAAAACGCATTTCGTCAACAACCAGATCGGCTACGAGGCGCAACTCATCATCGCCGCCGTCAATACATCCGGCCTGCTGGTGGATCGCATCAACTGGGACTGGTTTGGCGATTGGGAAAAGATCGTCGGGCAGTTCGTTGAACGCGAGTCGAAGACGAAGAAAAACGAACACGGCGAGCCTGTTCGATACCGCGTCCCTGCATGGAACATCGAGGACGAGGAAGGCGTTGGTGTGCGTTGCTTTGCGACACTCAGGGGTGAGCGCGAACCGCGCGTGCTGACGATCCTGATGAAGCAGGCGCGCGTGCGCAACTCGACGTTATGGGCGGATGACCCGAAGCAGCAGATTGCCTACCTGTCCGGTAAACGCTGGTCCCGGCTTCACGCGTCCGAAATTGTCTTTGGTGTCCGCACGCCCGACGAACTCGACGTGGTCGACAACGGCATGCGCGACATGGGGCCAGCCGAAGAAGTCAGACGGGAATCCGCGGCGCATGGATCGTCGCGCACAAGCAGTGTCAAGGAGCGCATCAAGAAGAACGCGACTACACGCAATGCAGCGCCGACGCTTGACGAGGTTCTGAAGGCCATTGCGGAAGCAACGAACACCGGCGAAATGACGGTGGCTGGCGAACTTGCAACGAAGTTGCGCACCGATCAGGAAAAGGAAATCGCGCGCACGGCATACAGCGACAAGCTGAGCGCCGAACGCGCAGCGGCGCACGCGCAAGCCGCGCAGGACGATCCTGCTGACGCAGGCTCGAAACGTGATCGCGGCGGCGAAGTGGCAGCAATGACGTTCGCCCAGGTCATGGACGCGCTGGAACAAGCGGAAACGCTCGACGCGCTCGATGTTGCCGCCGACCTGATACGCACCGTGCCGGACGAAGGCCAGCGCGAAGAGCTGGAAGAGTTCTATCTAGCGAAACGCCACAGGATGGAGAGTGAGCAATGATGCACTTTGAAAATCATCCTGTCAGGCTTGAACACATCAACACGCGCGTGGAATTTCACGGCGAAGAAGAACGGCTTGCGCTCGACCTGACCATCAAGGCGGACCTGCCGAATACTGCGCTCGATGATATGTCGCCGACGCTGCGCGGTTCGCTATATGAGGCGGATCGGCAAGCCGATATCGTTGACCCGGACAGTACGCCGGTACTGCGAAACCCACAGCTTGGCACGCTGCATTGGGCGGGCAAATTCGCTGGCGTAAAGCTCGCGCTGCGTGACGAAGATCGCGACGGCCTGGGCGGTTTGCGCTTCGTGGACGCGCGCCTGGATCGCGTTCGTTTTCAGCCGAAGGACGGGGGCACCTGTTCGTTCGTGTGGCACATCCACATCTACCCGGACGATGAAGCGACGACAGCGCACACGGTCTATTTCCTCCGCCGGCTGCACACGCTTGGAACGATGAACGTGCCTGATCCGAACGGCATCGACGACGACCAGGAATGAACCGGCCAGCGCTCAGATTCGGAATGCGCTGAAAGCCTACAACGAATGTGGAGGCTAAAATTGTTGCGGGACAAGCATCCTGAAGCATGGCAAGCCCTGATAAATCTTCTCGCGCGCAGCGTAGCGCGCGACATGGTACGGGGTTCCCGAGCGGCGAACAACACGGAGAACGAATCGAAATGCGAGTGGCAATCTATGCCCGCTTCTCAACGGACAAACAGAAAGAAACATCGGTCACGGACCAAATAAACGTATGTGCGCGTCGCGTCGCGACGCTGGCCGAGTGCGAAATTGTTGCCCGTCATTCGGACGAAGGTATCTCAGGTGGGACGCGTGTCGAATCACGTCCTGGCGGCAAGCAGCTGATGGCCGACGCGATGGCGGGCCGGTTCGATGTATTGGTAATCGAAGCGCTGGACCGCCTGTCGCGCGATCAGGTCGAGCAGGAAACAATTTTGCGTCGGCTTGAGTTTCGCGGTATCCGCGTGCTCGGCGTATCCGATGGCTACGATTCAACCTCAAGTAGCCGCAAGGTGCAGCGGACGGTTCGCGGCCTTGTCAACGAACTCTATATTGATGATCTTCGCTGCAAGACGCTGCGCGGGCAGACCGGCCAGGTGGATCGCGGGTTCGTCGCCGGTGGCAAAAGCTACGGCTACGACCTCGTTAAAGGCGAGCATGGCAGCGATTACCGCGTCAACGACGAACAGGCGAAGTGGGTACGGTTCATCTTCGAGAAGTTCGCGGCGGGCTGGTCCACCTTCAGGATATGCGACGAACTCAACCGCCTCGGCGTGCCGTCGCCGCGCAACACAACCTGGATGCGTTCGGCGCTGTACGGCTCACCGCGCAAGGGTTCCGGCATTCTCAATAACTCGGCCTACATCGGTATCTATATCTGGAACCGCTCGCAGTGGATAAAGGACCCTGACACGGGCGCGCGCGTACGTCAGGACCGGCCGGAAAGCGAATGGAAAACCGAACGCCGCGACCACTACCGCATCGTCAGCGATGACCTCTGGCACTCAGTGCGCACGCGCATGGGCGCGGATCGCCTGAACGCCGGAACGTCGGGGGCTGGCCGTGCGCCGCGTAGCCTCTTCGGTGGATTGCTGCGCTGCCCTGAGTGCGGCGGGGCAATGGTGTCAATCAATCAGCGTTACTACGGTTGCGTGACCCGAAAGGAACGCGGCCTGCAAGCGTGTCACGGCGCGAACATTTACCGCGCTGAGACAGACGAACGATTGCTCAATATCCTGCGCGATGAACTGCTGTCCGACGACGCCCAGGCGGGTATTGATTCGGCCGTGCGCCGATATTTCGCGAACGAACAGGACGATGCGGCCGGATCGGCCAGGGAGATTCGAGCGAAGGTAAGCACGCTCGACCGGCAGATCGAAAATCTGACGCAGGCGCTGGCAGAAATAGGCGTTTCAGCGGCCTTGATGGAACGGCTGAAAAAAGCGGAAGGCGAGCGTGAGGCGCTTACCCAGGCTTTGACTCGGACGAAGGTCAACAGCGAACAGTTCGCGGAAATTGCTCAACGCGCAAAGGCACGAACAACAGAACTCAGGGAAGCGTTATCGGGGGAATCCGTCGATGAAGCGCGGCAAATAATTGCGACGCTGATGGGACCGATAGAGATACAGAAGAGGGACGGTGGTTACTTCGCGTCCTATGAAGACGTTTCCGAACAGTTGCTCGTCTGTGCTGCCGGAAATCAGTCTCGAATTGTGGTTGCGGGGGTAGGATTTGAACCTACGACCTTCGGGTTATGAGCCCGACGAGCTGCCAGACTGCTCCACCCCGCGTCAGAGAAAAAAGAGTATATCGGATCGCTGACACAACGTCAAATGTTGGCGCGAAATACATATCGAGTGCGATCGAGCAAGCGGCACATTCGCGCGGCGCGATGCGTCGCACGCGCTACGAAACATCGCAACGGCAAGTTGCACACTCCCCGCTCGCGCACGCGATAAGATGCGGGACTACCGCGAATCGGAGCAACTGGCCGGGACTTCATTCATCGAGCCTCGCCCGCGCGAACGCAACAACGCAAGAAGCTATCTTCATCGTTGAGCGGAACTTGATATGACGTATCCATCCGATGCAATTCTTGCTGCGCTGCCCGTGAAAACCTCTTTGCTCAAGTTGCGCAGGCATCGGCACCCATGCACGAGGAATCAACACGGCATTTAAATTTTTCTGCCGGGAGCACGGTCGCCCATGCTCATGCGTATTGCGCCATGAGTCGTCCCTTCGTGCTTCCAATCGATCATCTATTTGCGTAAGCGGGGATACCCGTTCACGCGATACACCATTTCTTTCAACCAAGACGGTCCATCTTGCTGCGCGCGGTGTGCGGCTTTCCTGCTCGGACGAACGCATCTTCCTGCGGCGGGTGCCGATAGTTGCCACATCAGTGAGACCGCCACGACACTTCTATCTTTGGTCTCGCATCCTTCCAGGCGCGTCATCTCAGGTTCCCGGTATCGCGGCGCTTCGAAGGTCGCGGCTTCGCGCGCGAAGGGTTGAGCAACGCAATCGACCACGTCTTTAGCACGCTGCAACTGCATCGCGTAATGGCGAATTACCGGCCCGACAATCTGCGCAGCGCGCGACTCCTCGAGCGGCCCGGCTTCGAAAACGAAGGCCTCGCGCGTGCGTATCTGAAGATCGACGGCGCGTGAGCCGATCATGTGCTGACATCGCGAATCAACTCGCGCGACTGACGCCGATAGCCATGCAAGCGCCGCAGCGCGCCGCGCGGCCCTTGCTGCGCGACCACCGCCACCGCCTGAAACGCGACCGGCGCAAACACCAGCCCGAGCAAGGTCGCCGTCACGACGCCGCCGAACACGCCCGTACCGATCGACCGGCGGCTTTCCGCACCGCCGCCGCTCGCCAGCACCAGCGGCACGACGCCCAGCAGGAACGCCGACGACGTCATCACGATCGGGCGAAATCGCGCGCCCGCCGCGCGTATCACCGCGCGCGTCAGCGGCACGCCGCGTAGGCTCAGGTCGCGCGCGAATTGCACGATCAAAATCGCGTTTTTCGCGGACAAGCCGATCACTGTGATCATCCCAACCTTGAAGTAGACGTCGTTCGGCATGCCGCGCATCAACATCGCCGCAATGGCGCCGACTACGCCAAGCGGTACGACCATCAACACCGCGAACGGAATCGTCCAGCTTTCGTATAGCGCGGCCAGCGCCATGAACACCGCCAGCAGCGACAGTCCGAGCAGCAACGGCGTCAGCCGCGTCGCCGCGCGTTCTTCGCGCGCCGCATCGACCCAGTCGAACGCGATGCCCGCAGGCAAGCTCGCCGCGAGCCGCTCCATCGCCTCCATCGCCGCCCCCGAACTGACACCGCTCGCCGCACGGCCGTTCAGATCGAGCGACGGATAGCCGTTGTAGCGCGTCAATGCGACTGGCCCGATGGTCCAGCGGCGCGTCGCAACCGACGACAGCGGCACCATCGCGCCCGACTGGTTCGGCACCGACAACGCCAGCAGATCGGTTTCCGTCATCCGCGTCGACGCATCGCCCGCCACCAGGACGCGGCGCATCCGGCCACCCGCCGGAAAATCGTCGACGTAGTGCGAGCCAAAGGTGCTGCCGAACACGTCCGCAATCCGGTCGAACGATAAGCCGAGCGCGTACGCCTTCGCGCGGTCCACGTCGAGTTCGATACGCGGCGCGTCGGGCAGATCCTCGAAATGAATCGACGCCAGCGACGGATCGGCCTTCGCGCGCTCGGCAAGCTGGTCGCGGGCCGCCTTCAACGCGTCGCGGCCCAAGCCGCCGCGATCTTCGAGCCGGAACGTGAAGCCGTCCGAATGCCCGACGCCCGGCACCGACGGCGGCAATTGCGCCTGCACGTTGCCGTCGAGAATCCGGCTGAACGACCGGTTCAACGTGTCGCGCAGCGTCATCGCATCAACGCCGCGCCGGCCCCAGTCTTTCAGCGTGACGAATGACATCGCTACGTTCTGTCCGCTGCCCTCGAAACTCCAGCCGATCACGCTTGTCACGTTCGCCACCGCCGTTTGCATGCGCAAAATCGACTCGGTCGTTTCGACGACGGCGAGCGTGCGCGCCTGCGTCGCGCCGGCCGGCAACTGGATCATCACCTGCAGCTGGCCCTGGTCTTCGACGGGCAGGAAGCCGCCCGGCATCCGCCAGTACAACGCGCCGCACAGCAGCAGCAATACGGCATACACCGCGAGCAGCGGCCCGACCCTGCGCATCGCGGCGGCCGTCATGGCCCGGTAGGCCCGCGACGCGCGATCGAAGCCCTGTTCGAAACGCGTCGAGAGGCGCGCGGCAACGCCACGCAAACCGCGTCGCGCGTCACGCTGACGGACCGATTGCGCAGGCGCGCTCAGCAGGTTCGCGCACAACGCGGGCGTCAACGAAAGCGCCATGAAAGACGAGACCAGCATCGACGCAATCATCGCGACCGCGAATTGCCGGTAAATCCCACCGACGCCGCCAGGAAAGAACGCCATCGGCACGAACACGGCGGTCAGCACCGCCGTCACGCCGACGATCGCACCGCCGATCTGTTTCATCGCTTTCAATGTCGCGTCGCGCGGCGCCAGGCCCTCTTCGTCCATCACGCGATGCACGCTCTCGACCACCACGATCGCGTCGTCGACCAGAATGCCGATCGCCAGCACGAGGCCGAACATCGTGAACACGTTGATCGACAAGCCGAATGCGTACATCGTGACAAACGCACCCATCAGCGTGACCGGAATCACCACTGTCGGCACCAGCGCGTAGCGCAGATCGCGCAGGAACAGCCACATCACGAGAAACACCAGCAAGATCGCCTCGGCCAGCGTGATCAGCACTTCGCGAATCGCAACGTTGACGAAGCGCGCGCTATCGAACGGCACCTGAACCGCGACGCCCGGCGGCAAACGGCTCGCCAGTTCCGCGAGCCGCGCCCGAATCGCGTCCGATGTTTCGAGCGCGTTGCCGCGCGGCCCGAGTTGAATCCCGACCGTCGCCGACGGCTTGCCGTTCAGGCGCGACCAGAACGTATAGTTGTCGCGGCCGATCTCGACCCGCGCGACGTCGGCAAGCCGCACTGCCGAGCCATCGGGGTGTGCTTTCAGCACGATCTGGCCGAATTCCTCCGGCGACAGCAACTGCCCTTTGACGTTCACCGACGCGCTCAGCTGCTGGCCGTCCACCAGCGGCGCGTCGCCGAGTGTGCCTGCCGCGACGCTCGCGTTTTGCGCAGCAATCGCGGCGTTGACGTCGGACGCGGCGAGGCCGAATTCGCGCAGCTTCATCGGATCGAGCCAGACGCGCAACGCTTCGTCGGCGTCCCACAGTTGCGCGGAACCGACGCCCGGCGCGCGCTTCAGTTCGCGCATGATGTCGCGGCTGAGGATGTCGCTCAGTTGAGCGGAATCGCGCGTGCCATCGGTGGATGTCAGCGCGACCAGCATCAGGAACGTGTTGGCGGCCTTGAAAACGCTGATACCCTGCTGCACCACCTGTTGCGGCAAACGCGGCTCGACCTGCTTGAGCCGGTTCTGCACGTCCATCATCGCGATATCGGGGTTGGTGCCGGGCGCGAAGGTCGCCGCGATTTCAAGGTTGCCGAGGCCGTCGCTGGCGGTTTCGTAGTAAAGCATCCCGTCGGCACCGTCGAGACTTTCTTCGATGATGCTGCCAACGTTCGCATCCACGGCTTCCGTCGATGCACCCGGATAGACGGCGTCGATCACGATACGCGGCGGCGCGAGTCGTGGATATTGCGCGACCGGCAGTTGCGTCAACGCGAGCGCGCCCGCGATGATTACCGCAAGCGCCAGAATCCACGCAAACACCGGTCGGTCGATAAAAAAGGCGGCCAAGGCATGCTCACGCGTGTGGGTTCGGTGCGAGCGCGACCGGCGAAGCGAACACCGGCGCATCGGCGAAACGGGCCATATGGAATGCATCGACCAGCTTGCCGTCGCGCATCGCGAACGCTGGCGAGCGTCCTTCCTCGACGAAGCCGAAGCGCTGGTACAGAGCGATCGCGCGGTGGTTGTCGACGAACACGGTCAACTCCAGCCGACGCAGGCCGAGCAGCGTATCCGCGCACTCGACGGCCGCCGCCAGCAGCGCCGTGCCGATGCCGCGCCCGACGTAATCGTCATGCACGCAGAGACCGATTCCCGCGCAATGCGCCATCCGGTGCATGCGCGGCAACACGTCGATCATCCCGACCACGCGAGCGCCCGCCTGCGCGCACAGCCCGAGCGTGTTCGCGGGCATTTTTTCGAGCCAGCTCCCGACCGTCGCGTTCGAGCGATACGGCGTCTGCAACGTGCCATGCCGCGCGCCGGGGCAGTTCATCAACGAAGTGATCGCGTCGAGGTCGGACACTTCGCGGGCGCGGATAATCACATGCGCCGTGTCGGGTTTCAACGAGACGTTCATACGGTCGCCTCGATTTCCGCTTGCAGATGACCCATCGGCGCGCGTAAGCGGCCCATGAACACCGAGTCGATCAGCATGCCGTCGCGCAGCACGGCGCCGCGAAAGGTCGCTTCGTGCGAAAAACCGAACTTGCGATACAGCGCAATCGCGCGATGGTTGTCGGCGAACACGTTCAGCTCGAGACGGCGCAGCCCGTACCAGTTGTCGGCGGCATCGATCAGTTCGGCCATCAGCCGCGTGCCGACGCCCTTGCCCTGCCAGTCGTCGTGCACGCTGATACCCAGCCAGCCGCTATGCGCGCGACGCAGCGCGCCCGGATGCAGATCGGCCGAGCCGACCAGCGTATCGCCCACCAGCGCTGCAATCGCCATCGACGGCGCCGCGAGCTTCGCGAGCCAGCCTTGAGTCTGCTGCAAGGTCGGATACGGACGCATCGGGTTCTGGCGCATCACACCGGGGCATGAACGCAGCGCGTGGAATTGCGCGGCGTCGTCCGGATCCAGCGGCCTGATGCTCATCTCGACCGGTTCGGCCCCGAACCGTGTCGTGCTCTCAAATATTGTCTTTGGTTCCGTCATTGTTATGGCCTTCAATCTGTCATCGGAAACTCACTCACAGCGTCAGTTCGAACGAGCGTGCCAGCAAGCCGGGTAGTTTCCAGCCGCCGGTCTGCCGCTCGCCCTCCGTTCCATCGTTCAGCAGCAGTTCCGGCTCGGCGTCGAGACGTTCGAGTTCGCTCGACAGCAAACGGTACAGGCTGTCGTCGAAACGCATCGCGTCGACCGGCGCGACGATCTGGCCGCGTTCGACCCAGAACGTCGCGAAACGCGTCATGCCGGTCAACCGGCAATTCATCCGGTCAGAAAAATTCACGTACCAGAGATTGCCGACATACAGCCCGGTATCGAGTGCGGCAAGGATATCGGCGGCGTCGAGATCGCCGCCAGCCATCGCCAGCGACTCGGGCGTTTCGCTGGCGAGCGCGCCGTTCGGTGTCAATCCGTATTCGCGCGCGCTACGGGCGTTGGTCAGTTGCCCGGCGTTGCGGCCGTCGTGAATCAACGGCACGCTGTCGCGCTGATAACCGTCTTCGTTGAAGCGCGGCGTGATATTCAGGCTCAGGTCTTCGGTCATCGACACGCGCGGATCGAGCGCGACTTCGCCGCTGTGCAGCCGGTAAAACGGGCTGCGCGCGGTGGCGTTCGCGCGCGCGGAAAACCCGCCCCACGACGCCGTGCCGACCAGTTCCAGCATCGCCGACGGCGCCAAATACGTGCGATACCGCCCCGGCGACAACGCGCGCGGCGTGTGTCCAAGCACCGGCAAACGTACGGCGGCCTGTTCTACCTTCGCGGCGAACACGCTGTCGTCCCAGTGGTCGCCGGTGTACGTGCTTTTGATCGCACGGCCGCTCGGGTCGTACAACGACCAGCTAAAGCTGAAGTTGCTGACTTCGTACCAGCCGCGACTGCCGCGCGACGACGAGAAGCCGCGCACCATCGAGCCACCTGCATGGAAGCCGACGAAATCGAGTCCGCGCGCGCTTTCGGTGGCGATCCGCAACAGTGCGTCGGGCGCGGGCAGCTTGCCGCTGCGGCGCGTCGATTGGGTCCATTGGGTGGCGTCGTACAACAGATGCGGGTCGTCGGGCGCATCGCGCAAGCCGTCGCGCAACGTATTCAGCGCCTCGGCGATATCGCGCAGATCCGTCGCTGGATCGCCGCATACCGTGAAGCTCGAATACGCCTGCCTGGCGCCGTCGATCAGGCGGACGGTCAGTTTGCCTTGCGACACCTGGCCGATCTGCCGAACCTTGCCACCGTTGAAGCGGATAAAGTCGGATTGCTCCGCCGACAGCCGCGTCAACGCCACTTCGTCGCCGCTGAGCAACGTGTCGATCGCATCGGCGAGCAGCGCGAAATGCGCGTGCCAATCCGGCGACTGCGCGTTCGAGGCGAAATCGAAGCCGCTCGATGCATTGACTGCATGGGTTGTAGTCATCGCGCGCCTCCGAATACATCGACATGCGTGAACACGCACGGCGGCGACGCATGGCCGACGCGCACCAGCTGCACCGGTTCGCCTTTGCCGCACATCGACGTGCCGAACACTTCGCGCGTGCCGGCATTGCCGACCGCGCTCAGACTGCGCCAGAAATTCGCGGATATGCCGCGATAATTCGGTTGCCTGACGATTTGCGTGAGCTTGCCGTTTTCGATCAACTGGCCGAACTCGCAGCCGAATTGAAACTTGTTGCGGTGATCGTCGATCGACCACGACGTATTGGTGCGCATCAGGATGCCGTGTTCGATGCCGGAAATCATTTCGCCCAGCGTGCTGGTTCCCGGTTCGATATTCAGGTTCGCCATCCGGTCGATCGGCGCGCGATTCCAGCTCGACGCACGCGAATTCGCGACGCCCGCCATCTTTGCGCGCTGTTGCGACAGCGCGCCACCGAGCGGACGTTCGAGCACGCCATCGCGAATCAGATACTGTTTGCGCGCTTCAGTGCCGTCGTCGTCGAATGCGTACGACGCGGCTTCTTCGCGCAACGACGGATCGAATGTCACGTTGAGCAGTTCCGAGCCGTAACGGTAAGTGCCGAACATCTCCGGCTTCACGAAACTCCATCCGGCGAAGTTGCGTTCGTCGCCGAGAATCCGGTCGAGTTCGAGCGGATGCCCGATCGATTCGTGAATCTGCAACATCATCTGATCGGGCATCAGCAGCAGGTCGCGCGGACCAGACGGACAGTTCGGCGCGGCCAGCAAGGTCAGCGCGTCGGTGGCGAGCCGCACGCCTGCGCCGTCGAACGCGTAGCGGTCCAGCACTTCGACGCCGCCTTGCGCGAGCGTGCCGTAATTGCCGCCGAGCGTGCGCACCTGCGTGTCGCCGTTCGCGTGCGCCGCGACGCTCATTTCCGGCATTACGAGGCAAAAGCGCTGGTCGATTCGCGCGCCGTCGCTGGTCAGATAAACCTGTTCGGTGCGCGTGATCTGCACGGATGCCGTGCGCTCGACGATCCGCTCGTCGATTTTCGCGGCGGCGCATTCGTGCGCGAGACGCGCGAGCCATTCGCCGCGCGTCGGCAGCGGCTGGTCGGCATTGGGCGAGACATACGCGCCGCTGAGCGCTTCGCGCGACACCGCGCGATGGTCGATCAGCGATGCGCCGGCGCTCGCCAGCGCACGTTGCGTCGCGATATCGAGCGCAGCCTGCAAGCCCGCGATGGACAGATCCGTGGTTGCCGCGTAGCCCGCGCCCGCGCCGGCCCACGCGGTCAGCATGGCGCCGCGTTCGCGCTGCGTGCGCAGCGGCTGCGCGACGTCGTTGCGCACTTCGTGGTCGTCGATCTGTTCATCGACAATCCGTAAGGACCAGAACGCCGCGGTGCTCTTCAACGCACGGGCGACCTGCGCCCAGCGCGATTCGCTCATTGCAATACCTCGGGTTCGTCGTGCTCCGGCGCGATCATCGACGCGGCGAGCAACGACTGCGTATAAGGATGTGACGGCGCATGCAGCACGTCGAGCGTGGCTCCCGTCTCGATCACGCGGCCGTTCTTCATCACGATCACGCGATGCGCCATCGCACGCATCACCGCCAGATCATGGGTGATCAATAGATAGCTTAACCGGTACTTCTTCTGCAAGCCCGCCAACAACTTAAGCACCTGTTGCTGGATCGACACATCGAGCGCGCTGGTCGGCTCGTCGAGAATCAGCACTTCCGGTTCGACCGCCAACGCACGCGCGATCGCTATGCGCTGCCGCTGCCCGCCGGAAAACTCGTGCGGATAGCGCAGCATCGATTCGTGCGGCATGCCCACTTCTTCGAGCATCGTCCCCACCCGCGCGCGGCGCGTGCGCGCGTCGATTTCCGGCCGGTGCACCTCGATCCATTCCCCGACGATCTGCTCGACCGTCATACGCGGCGATAGCGACCCGAACGGGTCCTGAAACACCACCTGCATCCGCGAGTACAACGCGCGGCGCGAGTTCGCGCCACGCAAAGCCGACAACGGCGCGCCGTCGATATGGATATGACCGGCGGCGGGCCGTTGCAGACCGAGCAGCGTCGCCGCCAGCGTCGATTTTCCGGAGCCCGATTCGCCGACCACGCCGAGCGTCTCACCGCGACGCAGCGTCAGATCGACGTCGTGCACTGCGCGAAACGTCGAACCGCTGAACAGCGAGCGCCAGCCTTTCGCGGCCGTCCGGTAATCGACCGCGAGGCCTTGCACCTCGAGCACCCGACGCGCGTGCGGTTCGATCGGCCCGATCTCGCGATGCGGTTCGCTGTCGAGCAATCGCTGCGTGTAAGGATGCTGCGGCGCTGCGAACAGCGCCTGGGTCGTATTGGTTTCGACCAGCACACCCTTTTCCATTACCGCCACGCGTTGGGCGAAGCGGCGCACGAGATTCAGGTCGTGCGTGATCAGCAGCACCGCCATGCCGCGATCGGCGGCTTCCTGTTCCTGCAACTCGATCAGCAGATCGACGATCTGCTGACGCACGGTGACGTCGAGCGCGGTAGTGGGTTCGTCGGCGAGCAGCAGGCGCGGATGGCACGCGAGCGCCATCGCGATCATCGCGCGCTGGCGTTGTCCGCCGGATAGTTGATGCGGGTAGCTGTCGATCCGCCGTTCCGGCTCGGGAATGCCGGTACGGCGCAGCAGTTCGATGCCGCGGGCGCGCGCCGCGTTCGACCACAAACCCTCGTGCAAACGCAGGCTTTCGGCGATCTGCTGACCGATCGTGAACAGCGGATTGAGCGCGGTCATCGGCTCCTGAAACACCATCGCGACGTCGGCGCCGCGAATCCCGCGCATCTGCTGCTCGGTTTTCTGTAATAGATCGACGCCGTCGAGACGGATCTGGCCGCTGGTCTGCGCAGGTTCGACGAGGCGCAGGATCGACAGCGCCGTGACGCTCTTGCCCGAACCGGATTCGCCGACCAGCGCAACCCGCTCGCCGCGCCCGATCGTCAGGTTCAGTTCGCGAACCGCGACCTT
This sequence comes from Paraburkholderia sp. 31.1, assembly GCF_014397645.1. NCBI lineage: Bacteria > Pseudomonadati > Pseudomonadota > Betaproteobacteria > Burkholderiales > Burkholderiaceae > Paraburkholderia > Paraburkholderia sp. 31.1. The sequence continues at coordinate 54,733 of NZ_VZQN01000032.1, read as the reverse complement.
GTCGCCGAAACGGATCGAGAACGTGTCGATTTCCAGCAAAGGCTTGTGCAACGTTGCGTCGCTCATCACTTCCTCCCGCCGAACGCCGACCCGCGTGAACGGGCGTCGAGCGCATTGCGCAACGCGTCGCCCATGAACGTCAGCAGCAACAACGTGATCACCAGCGCGGCAAACGCAGATACCGAAATCCACCATGCGTCGAGGTTGTTCTTGCCTTCCTGAAGCAGTTCGCCCAGGCTCGGCGTGGGCGGTGCGACACCCAGCCCCAGAAAGTCCAGACTCGTCAGCGACAGAATCGCGGCGCTCATCCGGAACGGCAGGAAGGTGATCACCGGCGTCATGCTGTTCGGCAGCAGATGACGCCAGATGATCTGCCAGTTGCTCAAACCCATCGTGCGCGCGGCGCGAACGTAATCGAGCGAACGGTTGCGCAGGAATTCGGCGCGCACGTAGTCGGACAGCACCAGCCAGCCGAACATCGACAGCAGGATAAACAGCAGCCACAAACTCGGCTCGAAGATCGACGCGAAGATGATCAGCAGATACAGGTCCGGCATCGAACTCCATACTTCGATCAGGCGCTGCCCGATCAGGTCGGTGCGGCCGCCGTAAAAGCCTTGCAACGCACCCGCCAGCACGCCCAGCACGATACCCGACACCGTCAGCGCAAGCGCCATCAACACCGACAGCCTGAAGCCGTACAGCAATCGCGACAGCACGTCGCGGCCGTATTGATCGGTGCCGAGCCAGTTGGTCGCGGACGGCGACGCCGGAAACGGCCGCGTCGCGAAGTAATCGATCGTGTCGTAGTGGTAGTGATTCGGCGGGTAGATCGCGAAGTTGCCTTTCTCCGTCAACTGCTTGCGGATAAACGGATCGAGATAGTTCGCGCGGGTCGGAAAATCGCCGCCGAACATCGTTTCCGGATAGTCCTTCACGATCGGAAAATAGTCATGGCCGTCGTAACGGACCATCAGCGGCCGGTCATTCGCGAGCACTTCGCCGAGCAGGCTCAGCACGAACAGCGTCGCGAACACGATCAGGCTCCAGTAACCGAGCTTCTGCCGGCGGAAACGCTGCCATACGCGTCGCCCAGGCGACACGGACACCGGCAACGCGCCGGGCGGCAGCTTATCGGTCCAGGCTGTTGAACTGGATGCGGGGGTCGACGAGGACATAGCAGACGTCAGCAATGAGTTTGGTCACGAGACCAATCAGCGTGAACAGGAACAGCGAACCCAGCACGACCGGATAGTCGCGGCGGATCACCGAGTCATAAGACAGTTGGCCCATGCCGTCGAGCGAAAACAGCGTTTCGATCAGCAGGTTGCCGTTCAGGAAGGCGCCGATAAACGCGGCGGGCAACCCGGTCAGCAGCGGAATCGCGGCGTTGCGCAATACGTGCTTCCACAGCACGTCACGCTTGGGCGCGCCTTTCGCCCGCGCGGTCAGCACATATTGACGACCAATCTCTTCGAGAAACGTATTCTTGGTCAGGATCGTGACGATCGCGAAGTTGCCCACCACCGACGCCGTCACCGGCAACACGATGTGCCATAGATAATCGAGCACCTTGCCGAACGCGCTGAGTTCGTCGAAGTTATCGGACGTGAGGCCGCGCATCGGGAAGACCTGCCAGAACGTGCCGCCGCCAAACAGCATCAGCAGCAGCACGCCGAACACGAAGCCCGGAATCGCGTAGCCGGTCAGCACCATCACGCTGGTGGCGGTATCGAAGCGCGAGCCATTGCGCACCGCTTTCGCAATCCCGAGCGGCACCGACACGATGTAGGTCAGCACGACCGTCCATAAGCCGAGCGTGATCGACACGGGCAGTTTCGAGCGGATCACCGCCCATACGCTCTGATGGTGATAGTAGGACTGGCCGAGATCGAAACGCGCGTAGTCCCTCAGCATCTTCAGATAGCGCGTCAGCGGCGGTTTGTCGAAGCCGAACTGCTTCTTGATCTGCTCGATCTGCTGCGGATCGACGCCCTGGCTGCCGTGATACGCGCTGCCGCCGCCTCCGCCTTCGCCGCCGCGCTGCTGGCCGTGACGCAACTGCGTCATCATCTGTTCGACCGGGCCGCCCGGCACGAACTGCGTCACGAAGAAAGTCAGCGTAACGACGCCGATCAGCGTCGGGATCATCAGCAGCAGACGTTTGACGATGTAGATAAACATAAGCCCCTCACTTCGCAGCGGCGGTGTTGGCCGCAGCGGACGGCGTCTTGCGATACCAGTAGCTGACGATCCAGTCCTCGCCCTGGAAACTGACCGGCGTCACCGACGGGTAGCCGAGGGCGCTTTTGTACGCTATGCGCGTGTCCGGCGCGAAATATTCGGGCACCAGGTAATAGCCGTTGATCAGCACGCGGTCGAGCGCATGGGTCGCGGTTTCGAGTTCGTTCAGCGTGCTCGCGCGCATCACCGCGCGCACCAGCGCATCGACCGCCGGCGACCTCACGCCCGGATAGTTTTCCGAGCCGACCTGCGATGCCGATGCGCTGCTGAAACGACGCTCCAGTTCGGAACCGGGAATCGTCACGCGCAGATAGATGAACGTCGTCATATCGAACTCGAAGTTGTCGATCCGCTTCTGATACAACGCACTATCTATCTCGCGCATATGCGCATCGATGCCGAGCAGTTGCAGATTGCGCATATACGCCAGCAGTACGCGATCCATGCCAGGCTGATCGTCGATGATTTCGATCGACATCGGGTTGCCGTGCGCGTCGCGCAACTGGCCGTCGCGCACCGTCCAACCCGCTTCGGCGAGCAGGCCGCGCGCTTCGCGCAGGTTCTCGCGCAACGTGTGCGGCGCAATCGTGTCGGCCTGCCTGACCATTGGACCGAACACGGCCGCCGGCAAACTCGCGCGATACGGGTCGAGCAGCGCGAGTTCGGCATCGGTCGGCGCGCCTTGCGCGGCGAACGGGCTATCGTCGAAGTAGCTGTTGGTGCGCCGGTACTGGCCGTAGAAGGTCATCCGGTTCAGCCAGTCGTAGTCGAACGCGAGTGCAAGGGCATGCCGCACCCGCACATCCGAAAACATAGGCCTGCGCGTGTTGAACATCAGCCCCTGCATCTGCGCGCCGTGATCCGGAAAGAGTTTGCGCTGCAACGCGCCGTTATCGAAGTTCTTGCCGATATAACGGCGCGCCCATTGCATGGAACTGTATTCGACCATCACGTCGGTATCGAGCGCTTTCAGCGATTCGAGCTGCGTGTAATGATCGTGATAGAGCTTGAACGCGACGCGCGCGAAATGGTACATGCCGCGCCGCGACGGCAAATCGGCGGCCCAGTAAGCCGGATTGCGACGGTAGACGATCTGCGTGTCGTTCTTGCGCTGCTCGATCAGATACGGGCCGCTCGACACCGGCGGCACGTTGGTCAACTGATCGAATGCGATGCGCGTGCCGTTGGCTTGCATTGCCCACTTGCGCGAGAAAACCGGCAGGTCGCCTGCGATCAACGGCGCGTCGCGCTCCACGTGCCTGAAGTCGAAGCGCACCCGCGACGGGTCGAGCACCGTGGCGCGGCTGATCACCGCGAACTGCGAGTTGAACAACGGCGATGCCTGCGGGCTGGTCAGCGTATCGAACGAATACTTGACGTCGTCGGCGGTGATCGGATCGCCGTTCGAAAAGCGCGCTCGCGGGTCGATATGAAACACCGCTGATTTGCCATCCGGCGCCACCTCGACGTCGTCGGCGATCAATGCGTATTCCGACGCGAGCTCGTCCCAGCTGCGCTGCATCAGCGTATCGAACATCAGATGCAGGATGTCCGGCGCCGGCGCACCACGCGTCAGGAACGGATTCAGCGAATCGTAGCTTTGCCTTTCGTCGTAGTTCTGGAAAACCAGTGTGCCGCCGGTCGGCGCATTCGGGTCCGCGTAATCGAAATGCGTGAACCCGGACGGATACTTCGGCGCGTCGTACTGCGCGATCGACGCCCTCGCCAACGCGGGCGCGGTCGTCAACGGCACGACCAGCAGCCCCGCGACGAGCGTCATCGCAACCCGCGCCGCGAACGCCGTAACGACGCGCGCGCGCGGGCCTCGAAACCTGTCGGTTGTCATCATGCGTGTCTGGACGCAATCGGCTCGTAGCCGATGCGCGATGCTTCGAAACCGCGCGGGCGGCGGCGGGTAGCCACCGCTCGCGCGGTTCCGGGTTGAAGGCCGGATGGGTAAATTGCGAAGGCCGGAAGTTCGCGTCGAAGCTGAGCTTATTCGTCGTCGTTACTCGTCGTGGTTACTCGTCGTCGGACGGTGTGGTCTTGAACGAGAACTGAACTTCGCCGACATACGGCTCGGCATTCTTCTCGCACTTGTACGCCTTGCCTGCGGCAATCACGGCTTCGTTGAACACCGACGTCGGCGGCGTGACGCGCATGATCTTCACGTCGCTGACCTTGCCGTCCGTACCGATCGTCAGATGCGCGATCACGTCCGCCGAAATACCGTCCGTCAATGCCTTGCGCGGAATCACCGGCTGCACCGACTGGCAATGACCGCGGCCGTCCACCACGCCATGCAGCGCGGGCGGCGCCGGCGGCGCGGCGGGTGCCGGAGCGGGTGCCGGCGCAGGCGTCGGCGAGGCGATCGCCGGAGCGTTCGGAGCCGGATTCGCCGTGGGCTGGATCACCGGCTGCGGCGTCGGTCGCGGCGGCGGCGGCGTCGGGGTCGGCTTCGGTATTTCGTGCTTCGGCTGCGCTTTGGGCGGCGCCGGCGGCGGCTCCAGCTTCTTGACCTCGGGCGGCGGCGGTGGCGGAGGCGGCGGCGCAATCTGCACGCGCATCTCCTTCGGCGGCGGAGGCGGCGGCGGCTGGAACTTCATGTGCGACACGCCCAGAATCACCAGCGCCTCGACCAGCACCGCAACGCCGATCGCCAGCTTCATGGGCATGCGACCGTGATGCGCCGGCGTCGTCGATGCCCAGAGTGCACCGTCCAGGCGGTTTTGCGGATCTTTCATGTCGATGGCCGGTGAACTCATGTCGTCGGGTTCGTGGCCAATGCAACCGAACTGATGCCCGCCGCGCGCACCAGGTCCATCACCTTGACGATATTCTTGTAGCTCGTGCCTTCGTCGCCGGCAATCGCGACATCTACTTTCTTCGAGTCGTGAACCAGACCTTGCAGACGCGCGGTCAGTTCGTCGGGCGTCACGGGCTTCGAATCCAGATAGATTTCATCCGTCTTCGTCACGCCGATCGATAGCTTGACGGTCTGCTGCAACTGCTCGGCGGTGCTCGATTGCGGCAGGTCGAGCTTGATGCCTGTGCCCTGGATCATCTTCAGCGTCGCGAGCATGAAGAACACCAGCAGGAACATCATGATGTCGATCATCGGGATGATTTCGATGCGCGCTTTCTCTTCACCGCCGAGGTAATGGCTGCGATGGTTTCGCATGGTCCGTCTCCTTGAGTGCGGGCGTCAGACTGCGAAGCGCGATACGAGCAGCGACTTGATGAGGTCGAACTGGTTGACCGTCATCCGGATACGCTTGTTGAAGTAGTTCAGGAAGATCACGCAGATGATCGCGATGGTCAGCCCGCACGCGGTGGCCGTCAGCGCGTGACCGATGCCGCCCGTCACGCCGTTCGGGTTCGCGGTGCCGCTGGTGCCGAGCACGTTGAACGATTCGACCATGCCAATGATCGTGCCAAGCAGACCCAGCAACGGGCCGAGCGTCACGGCCGTGTCGAGAATCCACAGGTTACGGTCGAGACGCGGCAACTGGAACATGATCGTTTCCTCGATCTCGCGTTCGACCACGGCTTCACTCTTGCCCTTCACTTTCATCGCCGACTTCACGAGTTCGCCTTGCACGGTCTGCTTGTAGTGCTCGGCCACTTTGGCGGCATCGTCGGGATTGGCTGCATCGACGAGTTTCAGGTCATGTTCGAGGGTCTTGCCGGCACGCACGGCACGCGAGAAGAACATGAATCGTTCGATGATGATCGCGATGCCGAGCAGGAAGATGAACGCGAGGAGAGGGATCAGACCCATCGACTGGATCGAGTAGTTAATGAGGGTATTCAGCACTGCGGACTCCGGTTAGTACAGGCTCAAGCGGCCGTTGAATAACGGTAGGTTTCGAGATGCCGGCTGCCTTGTGAGTCGCCGGCTAAAGGCCCGCCACCTATGCAAAGCCCGTACCAGGTCAGGCGACTGGTTTCTCCGTAACGAACGTCGCCAGTCCTTTACACGGGACGCTTTGCCTTTTATTTCATGGACTTGCCGAGCGCGACAAAGATCTCGCATGCCCGCGGCTTGCGTGGCGCCCGCGCACGCATATAGCAAAATAAATTGGTTTTTGTAATTGGAGTAAGTCCGCTTTCCAAGACTTATTCTGCCAAAGCCTTTAATTTCCTATTGCAGAAATGGTGCGAAAAGTCGCGCTTGAAGCTTTTTGGTGCAATCTCAGAATACCGATAGACAATTTCATTACATATACATTTCATATTACTTTCGATCTAGTATGATAATAGGCGCCAATTGAAGACCAGCTACCAGCCAGAAGTGTCTACGCGTAGCGCGAAGTAACCTTACCGAATCAATTTCTTACATTTATTACTGTTCATTTCAACGGCATATTAATCGCCCAGAATTAGGGAATTCAATTGCAATGGAGCATTTTTTATCTAATGCACCAATTCTGTAATTAAGCATTCTTACGGTGCGTAAGCTGCACCAAATCGTAATTAAAATAAGCCGCCTAACTTTATTTTTTTCTAATGGAAACTTTCCTGCGTTCTGTTACGCGCGAGGAATGCTTTATTTCCAGGCACTACCCGCGCGACACAATTTTTCGTAACTCTGAATTCCTAAGCAAATCAATCGCTTCGATGCATTTGCGGAGGCCGCTCAAGGCCTTTCGGACGGTCCGCGACCTCACACATGGCATATCTCGTGCTCTTGCTGCGCTCGCTTCAAGACCAAGGCGCGCGTCCGACACGATCGGCGACGCACCCTGGACGGGATGTGCGGGACGGCGCGGGGATGCGCCGGACAGCGAAGAACTCGCTGACGTCAACGCACTGCAGCGCACGCGCAACTCGCGCCTGCGTTTGCGTGATCGTTCAACGGAAGTGGCCTTAACAACAAGAAGGAGCGCAAGTGAAACAAAAGCGATTGGCCTCAGCCATCAAAAGAATCATCGGAGCCGAGCTGGTGTTGACAGCGGCGTTCGTCCCGCTGGCACACGCACAAAGCCAACCTGATACAGCGGCCGTTCCGACGGCCGCAAGCACGCCAGCGGCGACTCCCCCCGCCGTCAGCAAGCTCGAAAAAGTAGAAGTCACCGGTTCGCTGATCCGCACATCGGACAAGACCGGCAACGTCGAAGTCCAGACCGTTACAGCAAGGGAAATCCAGCAAAGCGGCTACACGACCGTGGCCGATTTCCTGCGCGGCATGTCTGCCAACTCCGCGTCCAGTTGGGGTTCCACCACGATGAACGGCACGGCGCCGGGCGGCTCGGGGATCGCATTGCGCGGTCTGTCCGAGAAGTACACGCTGGTGCTGGTCGACGGCCAACGCGTCGCGAACTACGCACAGGCGGTGAACTTCACCGACACGTTCTTCGACGTCAACACGATCCCGCTGAACATCGTCGATCACATCGAAATCGTGAAGACGGGCGCCGTGTCCGCATACGGTTCCGACGCGATTGCCGGCGTGGTCAACATCATCACGAAGAAGAACTTCCAGGGTCTTCAGATCGACGGGCAGCTCGGCAAGGCACAGCATCCGGGTAACGCTCAGGGCAACTTCAGCGTGCTCGGCGGCTTCGGCGACCTGAACTCGGATCGTTTCAACGTGACGGCAGCCGCCAGCTACTATCGCGATTCCGGTTCGACGCTCGACCAGCGCGACATGACCAAAAACGAAGACTTCAGCCAGTACCCAGGCGGGTCGGCGGGTCCTCTGGGTCCGAATCAGCAGTCATTCTGGCAACTGCCCGACGGCTCGACCGCCGCGTTGAGCCCATGCCCTCCGGGCAGCACTAACGCGGCGGGCGCATCGTGCGTGTACAAGAACGCGAACACGTACTCGCTGATTCCACAGACGACGCGTCTGAACGCGAAGGTGCGTGGCACCTTCAAGATCAACGACGACATACAGGCTTACGCCGACCTGTGGGCGAGCCGCAACGAGACGGTCCAGTACTTCGGCAGCCCGGCCATCAGCAGCGTGTCGAACGTGTTCAATCCAGTGACCGGCTCGGTGTCGCAACTCGACCGCACGGTGTCGGCGCTGAATCCGTACAACCCGTACGGTGTCGATACGCCGATCAACCTGACCTTCCCGGGCATTGCGCAGCGCGCAGACACGGTATCGACGTTCTGGAAGGCCTCGACGGGCGTGAAAGGTTCGTTCACCACGCCGAAGGCCGGCGACTGGGACTGGTCGGTGGACTATGGTCATTCGCAGAGCACGGTCGACACGACGTACTCGAACATGATCAACACGGCCGCGCTTGAAAACCTCCTCGGCCCGAACGGCGGCTACAACTTCGCGAACCCGGCATCGACGCCGAACGGTCTGAACGGCCTGTTCCAGAACGACTACCAGCAGGCGATCTCGAAGCTCGACAGCGTGACGGCGAAGACCTCGACCGGCAATCTGTTCAACCTGCCGGCTGGCCCGGTCGGCATCGGTTTCGGTACGGAATTCCGTCACGAAAGCTCGCTGATCAACCCGCGCACGTACTCGTCGCAAGGGATCGTCGTGCCGGCGAACGTTCAGTCCGTCGACGGCGAACGCAACATCGCGGCCGTGTATTACCAGATCGATATTCCGATCATCCACAACCTGACGTTCACGCAAGCGGGCCGCTATGACCACTATAGCGACTTCGGCGGCGCGTTCTCGCCGAACTTCGCACTGCGCTTCCAACCGGTCCAGATGCTGACGACGTACGCGTCGTACAGCCGTGGTTTCCGCGCGCCGACGCTGATCGAAAACTCGCAGGCAACCTACCTGGCTCACCAGAACCTCGTCGATCCGAACGACCCGAGCGGCGTGCCGACCAAGCACTTCACGACGGAACAGATCAACGGCAATCCGAACCTCCAACCGGAGCACACCAAGAACTACAACATCGGCTTCGAACTGTCGCCGGATACGTCGACCGATATCGGTGCAGCGTTCTACAAGATTCATATCGACGGCGTGATCGGTACCGACGATCCGAATGCCGTGCTGGATGCCAACGACCCGTCGAGGGTCGTGCGCAATCCTGACGGCACGATCCGCTACATCTCGCAACAGTTCGTCAACCTCGGCTCGCTGGATACCGACGGCTTCGACATGAACTTCCGCAAGTCGGTCGGCACGAAGTACGGCACGTTCACGCTGTCGGGCGACTGGGCGTACGTGTGGCACTTCAAGCTGAACAGCCCGGGCGCTGCAACGCAGGACTTCGCGGGTAACAACCTCGCGCTGCTGCAACCGTTCGGTGCGTCGAATCCCCGCTGGAAGGGCAACACGAGCCTGACGTGGGATTACCGCAAGATGACCACGACGCTGAGCTGGCAGTACACGGGTCCGTACACCAACGCAGTGGCAGCCGAGTTCGGCGACGGTGGCACGGGTTCGGTGGCGTCGTATAGCCAGTTCAACCTGATGATGACGTATCGCGGCTTCAAGAACTGGACGATCTATGGCGGCATCCAGAACATCTTCGACAGGCAGCCGCCGTTCGACGTCGAGTGGCAATCAACGCCGGACATCACCGGCTACGACCAGTCGCTGTACACGAATCTGGGCCGCTTCTTCCAGATCGGTGCGACCTACCGCTTCTGATCGTCGCAGCGGGCTTTATCGCAGGACCGTAGGTCTCCTCTTGCCTCTTCTTCGTTGTTGAAGAGGATTGGCGGCGGTGCCTCGTGCACCGCCAGCTTTTTTGCTATTCGGATGCCACTTGAAATACGCAATGAAACCGATTCACGCCACTCGGGCGGCGTTGGCCGCGTTGGCGCTCGCCCTTCTCTCTCCCGCCCACGCCGTGACGATCCCGCCCGGCGTCACGCTCGCAGCCACCCAGGAACTGACGCGGCAAACACCCGTCGAGGCAGAATCGATCGACCCCGCGCATATCGAATCCTGGGCCGCTAATACCATCGGCCTCGACCTGTTCGAAGGCTTGACGCGAATCGCCGCCGACGGTGCGGTCGTGCCGGGCGTCGCGCAATCGTGGAGCCGCAGCGCGCCCGATACATGGATCTTCAAGCTGCGCCACAACGCGCGCTGGAGTAACGGCGAGCCGGTCACGGCCGCCGATTTCGTCTATTCATGGCAACGCGTGGTCGATCCGAAGACCGGCTCGAAATACACGATCCTGGTCGAGTTCGTGAAGAACGCGAAGGCGATTCTGGCGGGCAAGGCGCCGCTCTCCAGTCTCGGCGTGCGCGCGGTCGATCCGTACACGGTAGAGGTCAAGACCGAAGACCCGACCGCGTTCTTTCCGCAACTGACCGCAATGTCGACGATGGCGCCGGTGAACCGCGCGACGGTCGCGAAGTACGGCGACGAATGGACCCGTCCCGGCCACATGGTCAGCGACGGTGCGTATGCGTTGAGCGACTGGCAACCGGGCAACCGTCTCGTGATGGTGAAGAACGACAAGTACTGGGATGCGAGCAAGGTCGCGATCACGAAAGTCACCTATCTGCCGATCGAAAGCGACGAAACGGCAATGCGGATGTATCAGGCCGGCCAGTTCGATTACACGTATTCGATTCCGTCCGGCATCTATAACCAGGTCAGCAAGCAGTTCGGCTCCGAACTGAAGACCGGGATGTTTATCGCCAGCTACTACTACTCGCTGAACAACGCCGACCCGGCCTTCAGGGACAAGCGCGTGCGCGAGGCGCTGTCCATGGTGATCGACCGCAACCTGCTGACGTCTAAACTGACCGCAAGCGGCGAGTTGCCGCTGTACGGCCTGATTGCAAAAGGCACGCAAGGCGCGGCGCAATTCCAGCCCGACTGGGCCGCGTGGCCGATGGCGAAACGCATCGAAACCGCGCGAGACCTGCTGAAACAGGCGGGCTATTCCGCTGCAAAGCCGTTGACGTTCACGCTGACATACAACACCAACGACCTGCACAAGAAGGTCGCGCTATTCACGACGTCGGAATGGCGCACCAAGCTCGGCGTCAACGTGAAGCTCGAAAACGTCGAGAATCGCGTGCTGCTGAAAATGCGCCACGACGGCAAGGTGCAGGCGTCGCGCGACGGCTGGTTCGTCGACTACAACGACGCGATGTCGTTCTTCGACCTGATCCGCTGCAACAGCGTGCAGAACGACCAGCACTACTGCAATCCGAAGGTCGATGCGTTGATCGATCAGGCGAACCAGCAGATGGACGAAGCGAAGCGCACCGCGATGCTAACGCAGGCGCACGACATCGCGATGAACGACTATCCGCTGATTCCGATGTTCCAGTACTCGGCGGTGCGGCTCGTGAAATCGTATGTGGGCGGCTATTCGCCGACCAACTACGTCGATCAGCGGCAGTCGCAGGACATGTACATCATCAAGCACTGAGCGCAAGGAGCCTTGCCATGCTGGCTTATACATTGCGCCGCGCGTTATGGGCGATCCCGACGATTCTCGCCGTGATCACCGCGTGCTACCTGCTGCTGCACCTGACGCCCGGCGGCCCGTTCGATTCGGAGAAGCATCTGTCGGCGGCCGTGCTTGCCAATCTCGACGCGAAATACCACATCGATCAGCCGCTGTGGAAGCAGTATTTGCTGTACCTCGACTCGCTGCTGCACGGCGATCTCGGCGCGTCGTTCCGCTACACGGACTGGTCGGTCAGCGAACTGGTGTGGAAAGCCCTACCGGTCAGCCTCGGCGTCGGCGGCATTTCGGTGCCGATCGCGCTGGTGATCGGTGTGGCGCTCGGCACGGTTGCGGCGGTGCGCCGCAATGGCGTGATCGACTACGGCGTGATGCTGCTCGGCAATCTCGGCAGTGTGGTGCCGCCATTCATCCTCGGCCCCGTGCTGGTGTGGGTCTTCGCGATCCTGATCAAGCGCGGCGAGCATGGTCTGCTGCCCGCCGGCGGTTGGGGTGACGGCGACTGGCACTACCGCGTATTGCCGATCGTACTGCTCGTGATCATCAACGTATCGACGATTGCGCGCGTGATGCGCGGCAGCATGATCGAAGTGCTGTCCGGCAATTTCATCAGGACCGCGCGCGCGAAAGGTCTGGCCGGCCGCACCATCGTCTTGCGTCATGCGCTGAAACCGGCGCTGATGCCGGTCGTATCGCTACTCGGCTCGCTGTGCATTTCGTCGATCACCGCCGCGGTCGTCACCGAATCCGTATTCGCGCTGCCCGGTCTCGGGCAACTGGTCGTGAACGGCGCGATCAATCGCGACTACACGCTGGTGCTCGGTCTGGTCGCATTGATTACGGCATTCGCGGTCCTGTTCAATCTGCTGGTCGATCTTGCTTACGCATGGCTCGATCCGCGCATCCGGTACTGACATGAAGATACGTCGATTCAACCTGGCCGCGCGTGCGTTCGTCGCGCCGCCGGCCGATGCGGCGTCCGCAGGCGGCTGTCTGCCCGGCGGCATCGTCACGAAGGCTTCGCGCGGACCGTTCGCGATTGCCGGCATGCGCTTTTTGCGTAATCGCGCGGCATTTGCAAGTCTCGTGATCCTGCTGCTGATCGTCGTCGCATGCTTTGCGGGGCCGCTGTTTCTGCCCAACAATCCGGTCGACAGCGACTGGGGATCGATCAGTCTGCCGCCGTCGTGGCTCGGCATGCATCTGTTCGGTACCGACGAACTCGGTCGCGACCTGCTCGCGCGCACGCTGGTGGGCGGGCGCGTATCGCTCGAAGTCGGGTTGCTCGGCACGCTGGTGTCCGGACTGATCGGCGTCGCGTGGGGCGCGACAGCCGGCTTCATGGGCGGACGCGTCGATGCCGTTATGATGCGCGTCGTCGACGTGATGTACGCGATTCCGTACATGCTGATCGCGATCATGATGATGACGCTGTTCGGCCGCGCGTTCTATCTGGTCGTGCTGACCATCAGCGCGTTTTCGTGGCTCGATATGGCGCGCGTGGTGCGCGGTCAGACGCTGTCGCTGCGTTCGCGCGAATTCGTCGACGCGGCGCGTGCGACTGGCGTCAGCACCCGCGCCATCATCGCGCGGCATATCGTGCCGAACCTGATCGGCGTGGTGGTGGTGTATGCCACGGTCACAGTGCCGTCGATCGTGCTGACGGAATCGGTGCTGTCGTTTCTCGGACTCGGCGTCCAGGAGCCGATGACGAGTTGGGGCGTGCTGATCGAAGACGGCGCCCAAAAACTCGAATCGATGCCGTGGCTGCTGCTCTGCCCTGCCGTCATGCTGTGCGTGACGCTGTATTGCGTGAACTTCGTCGGCGACGGTTTGCGCGACGCTCTCGACCCCAAGGATCATTGACATGGCGCTACTCGAAGTGAAGGACCTGAGTGTGCGCTTCACGCGCCGCGAAGGACCGCCGGTCGATGCGGTCCAACGCGTGTCGTTTTCGCTCGACGCGGGCAGCACGCTGGGCATCGTCGGCGAATCGGGGTCGGGCAAGAGTCAGACCGTGATGGCGCTGCTCGGTTTGCTGTCGTCGAACGGCAGCGTGTCGGGCACCGCACTGTATCGTGGCGAAGACGGCGGCGATCTGCTGACGATGAACAACGCAGCGCTGAACAGGATTCGCGGCAACCGGATCGGCATGGTGTTTCAGGACCCGATGACGGCGCTCAATCCGTTTTTGACCATTGAACGGCAGATGACGGAATCGCTGCAATTGCACAAGAAGCTGTCGCGTCGCGAAGCGCGTCGGCGTGCCATCGAGGTGCTCGACACGGTGCGGATTCCCGATGCCGCACGCCGCATCGGCATGTATCCGCATGAGTTTTCCGGTGGTATGCGGCAGCGCGTGATGATTGCGATGGCGTTGCTGTCCGAACCGGACATTTTGATTGCCGACGAACCGACTACCGCGCTCGACGTCACCGTTCAGGCGCAAATCATCGAATTGCTGCGCGAACTGAATCGCGAGCGCGGCACGGCAATCGTCCTCATCACGCACGACATGGGCGTGGTCGCCGGTTTGTGCGATACCGTGATGGTGATGTATGCAGGGCGTACGGTCGAGCAGGCAGACGCGCGCGCGCTGTTCGCGGCGCCGACCCATCCGTACACGATCGGCCTGCTGAACGCGCTGCCGCGCATCACCGACGACGACGACCGCCCATTGCAAACCATTCCGGGCAATCCGCCTTTGCCGGGGCAAATCGGCGCGGGTTGCGCGTTCGCACCGCGTTGTTCGTTTGCAGACGATACTTGCCGCACCACAGTGCCGTCGCTCGATGCGCGTAGCGATCTGGCGGGTGCATTGCGCGCGTGCCACCGTCCGGTTTCAGCCATTCTGGGGGCCGTTCGATGAACCAGCATTCCGCTTGCAACAGTACCGAACCGCTGCTGTCGGTGAACGAACTGAAGGTGCATTTCAGCGTGCCGCGCGGCAAATTACCGTGGTCTGGCAAGGCCACGCTGCGCGCTGTGGACGGCGTGTCGTTCGATGTACGGCGCGGCGAAACCGTCGGGCTGGTGGGTGAATCCGGCTGCGGCAAGTCCACGCTCGCGCGCGCGATCGTCGGTCTTGCGCCTGCGTCGGGCGGCAGCGTCAAGCTTCACGGCGTCGAAACCGTGCAAGGCGCGAAGCGCGATCTCGGCATCTTGCGGCGCGACGTGCAGATGATCTTTCAGGACCCGCTCGCGTCGCTCGATCCGCGCATGACGATCGAGCAGATCGTCGCGGAGCCGTTGATCACGCATCGGCCCGATGTCGCGCGCGCCGATGTGCGCGCTCGCGTGCTGACCATCCTCGAACGTGTCGGCCTGAATGCGCAGCATCTGCGGCGCTATCCGCATGAGTTTTCGGGCGGGCAATGTCAGCGCGTCGGAATTGCACGGGCATTGATCAGCGAGCCGCAACTCGTGATCTGCGATGAACCGGTGTCCGCGCTCGACGTGTCGATTCAAGCGCAAATCGTTAATCTATTGCGCGACTTGCAACGCGAACTGTCGTTGTCGCTGCTGTTCGTCGCACACGATCTGGCCGTGGTGAAAGCAATCAGCCATCGCGTGATGGTGATGTATATGGGGCGCGTGATAGAGTTCGGCGAAAAACGCGCGCTGTACGCGGCACCTGCGCATCCCTATACCCGTGCATTGCTGTCGGCCGTACCGGTTCCCGACCCGACCGTCGAGCGCGCGCGACGGCATCTGCTGCTTCAAGGCGAGATTCCGTCGCCCTTGCAACCGCCGTCGGGATGCGCGTTCCGCACGCGCTGCCCCGCCGCGATCGACGCATGCGGCGATGCGCAACCGCAAGCGGTTTCCCAGCAAGGTGATGCACGGCGGGTTGCGTGCATCCGGGTTCCCGTTCCTACCGAATAGCGCCTGTTTCACGGGCGGGAGTTCAACAACCGGGACAGCGGCGAAAGCCCACGCTCGACCGGCCCGAGCTGACGGCCTGGTGATGGGCCAAAAGCAAAGCCCGTTCAAGTTCCCATGAACGGGCTTTGTCCGGCGGAGTGGACGGGACTCGAACCCGCGCCCCCGGCGTGACAGGCCGTATCATATAGGCTGCGAGGCCGGACTGGCATGGCGTGTGACTCCTGAGTAACGGAACACCACTCGCGGAACACCACTCGCGAAATGGTATATCGATACGTATATCACGACCACATCAAGTCAATATTTATTGAAAATCAACAAGTTGTGCAACTGATGAAAATCGCCACCTGGAACGTCAACTCCCTCAAAGTCCGCCAGCAACACGTCATCGACTGGCTCGCGAGCAGCGGCACCGACGTGCTGTGCCTGCAGGAACTGAAGCTTCCCGACGAAAAATTTCCGCGCGCCGAACTCGAGGCGGTCGGCTATCGAAGCTGGTACGCGGGTCAGAAAACCTATAACGGTGTCGGCATTCTGGTGCGCGAAGGTTTGAACGTCGACGAAAGCAGCATCGTGCGCAACATCCCCGGTTTCGAGGACCCGCAGCAGCGCGTGATCGCGGCAACCATCGACGGCGTGCGCATCATCTCCGCGTATTTCCCCAACGGCCAGGCGCCCGGCACCGACAAGTTCGCGTACAAGCTGCGCTGGCTCGACGCGCTGCACGACTGGCTCGCCACCGAGATGACGCTGCATCCGAAGCTCGCCTTGCTCGGCGACTACAACATCGCGCCAGACGACCGCGACGTGCACGATCCGAAGGCATGGGAAGGTCAGAATCTGGTGTCGCCCGAGGAACGCGCGGCGTTCGTGCGGCTGATCGGCCTCGGTCTGCTCGACGCGTTCCGCCAGTTCGAGCAGCAGGAAAAAATCTATTCGTGGTGGGACTACCGGATGATGGCGTTCCGTCGCAACGCGGGACTGCGCATCGATCACATCCTGCTGTCGAAGGCATTGGCCGACATCTGCTCGGCGTGCGACATCGACAAGGTGCCGCGCAAGTGGGAGCAGCCGTCGGATCACGCGCCAGTGTTCGCGCAGCTGGGCTGATCCGGCATACAGCGACGAAACGAGGCAGCGCTGCCTCGCGTCCCTATTGCTTCAAGCGCCGCCCAGCACACCCCACAAGAACCCGAACACCATCGCATCATGCTCGGCCTGCTCCAACTCATCGGAGCCGCCGTGGCCGCCTTCCGTATTCTCCCGATACCACACGTGCTGCGCGCCCAGCGCCTGCATGCGCGCGGCCATTTTGCGCGCATGGCCGGGATGCACGCGATCGTCGGCGGTCGACGTCGTGAATAGCACCGGCGGATACGCGACACCCGCCGCGAGGTTGTGATACGGCGAATACGCGGCGAGCGCACGCGCTTCATCGGGTTCGTCGGGGTCGCCGTACTCGTCGATCCACGAGGCGCCCGCATGCAGCAGGTGATAGCGGCTCATATCGAGCAACGGCACCTCGCAGACGACCGCGCCGAATAGCTGCGGCCGCTGCACCATGCAGGCGGCCACGAGCAAACCGCCGTTGCTGCCGCCCTGAATGCCGAGCTGTGCGGCGCTCGTCACGCCGGTCGCGATCAGCGCCTCGGCGACCGCGATGAAATCATCGAACGCGCGCTGGCGATGCTCGCCTTGCGCCGCCGTGTGCCAGTGCGTGCCGAACTCGCCGCCGCCGCGAATATGCGCGACCACGTACACGCCGCCGCGTTCGAGCCAGCCGATACCCTGCCCCGTCAGATAGCTCGGCAGCAGCGGAATCGCGAAGCCGCCGTAGCCGCTCAGCAGACAGGGGCGCGTCGGGCTTTCATCGCCCGGCGATGACGGCGCTTGCTTCGGCCCAATCACCGTGTAGGGTACGCGCGTGCCATCGGCCGATACCGCATGTCCGCGCGTCACCGCGACGCGCGTCGCGTCGAACTGCGTCGGCCAGCGGTCGAGCAACTCCCATTCGCCGGGCTCCTCGAGCGCGAGATCGGAGAGCCAGTAGGCGGGCGGTTGCAGATAATCGTCGGTGTCGACAAACACCTCGTCGTTCAATGTCGACTCGACCGGCGACACGTCGACCTGCGCATCGCCGCGCGACGCGAACACGCGCTCACGCCACTGCCAGGTGCCGTCCTCGCGCCGCGACGGCGTCCAGATCAGCGTCTTGCCGCGCACGTCGTCGAGATACGACACGATCATATGATGGCGCGTATGCGACCACTCGCAGGCCGAGGTCAGCGGCGTCGGCGTGAAGAGCGGCGTCACGTCGCGCTCGCCGCGCAGAAACGCGTCCTCGCGAATCGCGAGCAGCG
The DNA here is from genome assembly GCF_014397645.1 of Paraburkholderia sp. 31.1. Taxonomy (NCBI): domain Bacteria; kingdom Pseudomonadati; phylum Pseudomonadota; class Betaproteobacteria; order Burkholderiales; family Burkholderiaceae; genus Paraburkholderia; species Paraburkholderia sp. 31.1. The sequence goes on along the minus strand of NZ_VZQN01000032.1, from coordinate 36,876 downwards.
CGCCGCCCGGATAGCGCGCGAGATTGCCGTCCCACTCGCACTCCCAATCGAGCCGCGGCTCGAGCAACAGCCAGCCCTGCCACGCCCCCACCGCGACGTGCGACGGCACTTCGTAACGATGCCAGGCGTCGCTAGCGTCGTCGAGGTAATACGTGTGCGAATCGAAAAAGTCGACGCTGCTCGTCACCGTATGCCGGCGATCGACCGGATCGTAATGCGCCTCCACGCCGATGTCGCCAAACTCGCCGCGAAACACGACGGGCGCATCGGCGAGCGCCGTGCCGCGGGTCCAGCGCCGCACGTCGCGCGGATAACCGGAGCGCGTCAGCGTCTTGCGCCCATTGTCCCAGCCGACGTACAGCGTATCGCGATCGATCCACGACACCGTGTGCTTGCCCGCCTTCGCAATCGCGAAGCCATCGTCGACGAAACGCCGCGCGTCGAGATCGAACTCGCGCACGACGAGCGCATCCGAACCGCCCGGCGACATCGTGATCAGCGCGCGGTCGCCGTCCGGATAAAGGATATCGAGATCGACGCACACCCACGGCGTGCCGTCGGCCGCGCCGAGCGCGTCGAAGTCGAGCAGGTTCTGCCACACCGGCGCGCCGTTGCGCCATGCGGCCCACGCAGTGCGTCGCCAGAGACCGCGCGGATTGCGCTCGTCCTGCCACAAATCGTAGGCCCAGTCCTTCCAGCGATCGGGAATCACCGGACGCTCGCGCGGCAGATAGGCATCGGCGAGCCGCCGTCTGAGCGCGTCGAACGACTCGCCACTGCACCACGCCACGCGGGTGCGCGCATTCTGCGCGTCGACCCATGCGAGTGCGTCAGCGTCGTACAGCTCTTCGAGCGACAGGAAAGGATCGGGGCAAAGCGGCCACTCGAACGGGGCGGGAGAAGCTGAAGAAGCTGGCATCGTCGGCTGTTGGATCGGAACAGCGTTGATTATGCCTCGTGCGCGGTGGTTGACGGTTTGCCGCGGGGCGCGATGCAACAACGACGAAGGCGGCCTGAGCCGCCCTCGCCTGCCATGCAGCATCGCTCAGAACGAGCGTGTCAAGGCTCCAGATTGAGCTCCTGAATCTTGCGCGTAATCGTATTGCGCCCGATGCCGAGCCGCTCGGCCGCCTCGACCTTGCGGCCGCGCGTGAAGTCGAGCGCCTCGCGGATCACGGCCGCTTCGAAGCGGCGCGCGAGTTCGTCCATCACGTCGGCCGCGTTTTCGCGCAGCATGCGCGCGACTTCGGTGCGCAAGCCGCCTTCCCATGCGCTCAGCGCGGTGGCGACCGACGCGCCGGCCGCCCCACCCGGATGCACGAGCGCGCCGCCGTTCGTGCCAGCGAGCGGCACGCCGCCCGCGATTCCCGCATTGGTCGCCACGGTGCCATCCGCGCCGGCAGCGGCGCCCGCACCAGGCTCGCTCCCGCTGCCGTGCGCGGGACCGAGATCGGGCGGCAGATCCTTGGTTTCGATCGTCTGCGCGGGCGCCATCACCGTGAGCCAGTTCGCGAGATTCTCGAGTTGCCGCACGTTGCCCGGAAACGGCAGCGACGCAAGATACGCGAGCGCCTCCTCGGACACGCGCTTCGGTTCGACGCCGAGATCGCGCGCACTCTTTTGCAGGAAATGCCGCGTCAGCAGCGGGATATCCTCGTTGCGCTCGCGCAACGCGGGCAAGCGCAGACGGATCACGTTCAGACGGTGATACAGGTCCTCGCGAAACAGTCCCTGCCGCACGCGCGATTCGAGATTCTGGTGCGTCGCCGCGATCACCCGCACATTCGCGCGCAACGGATTGTGGCCGCCCACGCGATAGAACTGCCCGTCCGACAGCACGCGCAACAAACGCGTCTGCAGATCGAACGGCATGTCGCCGATTTCGTCGAGAAACAGCGTGCCGTTCTCGGCCTGCTCGAAGCGTCCCTGGCGCATCGCCTGCGCGCCGGTGAACGCCCCGCGCTCATGACCGAACAGTTCGGACTCCAGCAAATCCTTCGGAATCGCGGCCGTGTTCAACGCGATGAAGGGGCCGTTCGCGCGTGGGCTATGTCGGTGCAGCGCGCGCGCGACCAGTTCCTTCCCGGTGCCTGATTCGCCGGTAATGAGCACGGTGGCCGCCGAATGCGACAGGCGGCCGATCGCGCGAAACATGTCCTGCATCGCTGGCGCCTGGCCGAGCATCTCGGGCGCTTCGGCGACGCGGTCGTCCCACGTCTGCTCGCCGCGCATGCTTTCGTCGACCGCGCGGCGAATCAGCTCGACGGCCTTGTCGACGTCGAACGGCTTCGCCAGATACTCGAACGCGCCGCCCTGGAATGCGGCGACCGCGCTATCGAGATCCGAGAACGCGGTCATGATGATGACCGGCAAGCCCGGCACCTTGTCGCGTACGGTTTGCAGCAGCTCCAGCCCGGAGCCGCCGGGCATGCGGATATCGGAGACCAGCACCTGCGGGCTGTCGTGATCGAGCGCGGCCGACGCTTCGCGCACGTTCGCGAAGCTGCGCGTCGCGAAGTTCTCGCGCGCCAGCGCTTTCTCGAGCACCCAGCGAATTGATTGATCGTCGTCTACTATCCAGATCGGCTTCATATAGGTCGGTCAGAAGTCTTGAGGTGCTTGTGTTATCTAGAGGTCGAGCGGCAGCAGAATCTGAAACTCGGTATGGCCCGGCCGGCTGTCCACCTCGATCAGACCTTCGTGCTGCTGCACGAAGGTCTGCGCTAGCGTGAGACCGAGACCGCTGCCGTCCTCGCGCCCCGACACGAGCGGATAGAAAATGCGGTCGCGAATCTCTTCGGGAATGCCTGGGCCGTTGTCGATGATATGCAAGTCCAATGCCAGCTTGCACAGGCGTTTTGAAATCGTGACCTTGCGCGCGATGCGCGTGCGCAATTCGATGCGCGCATCGCCCTGCGAGATCCGCTCGCGCAACGCCTCGGCCGCATTGCGCACGATGTTCAGCAGCGCCTGGATCAGCTGCTCCTTGTCGCCGCGCAGATCCGGCACGCTGACGTCGTAGTCGCGCTCGATCGTCAGGCCGCGCGGAAACTCCGCGAGAATCACCTGACGCACGCGCTCGCACACCTCGTGAACATTCACGTCGCCGACGATATGCGGATGCCGGTGCGGTTCGAGCAAGCGGTCGACCAGCGTCTGCAGACGGTCCGACTCCTTGATGATGACCTGGGTGTACTCGCGCAACTCGTCGCGCTCACGTTCGCCGAGTTCGAACTCGAGCAGTTGCGCGGCGCCGCGAATGCCGCCCAGCGGATTCTTGATTTCGTGCGCGAGATTGCGGATCAGATGCTTGTTGACGGCGGTCAGGTCGTTGATGCGCTCTTCGCGGTCGGTGCGCAGATGCCGCTCGTTCTCGAACAGTTCGAGCAACACGTAGTCCTGCGCGCTTTCCAGAAAACCGACGATCGCATGCACGTGCAGCGGCTCGTGGCCGGGACGTTCGAGCACGGCGTCCAGATGCGTCGCGTGAAAACGGTGTGCGGCGATCGCGGTGATCGTCGCGACCAGTTCGTCCGCGTTCGAGAAGATGTCTGGCCACGCCATCTGCGTGAGTTGCTTGCGAGACATCTCCAGCATCGACTCCGCCGACGGATTCGCGAACGCGACGCGCAGCGTGCGCTTCTCGAGCACCAGCAAGACGGTCGGCAGCGCCTCGAAGCCTGGCAGCAAGCCGGAACTCACGAGCTGCATGTCGTCCGACAGCGTCTGTTCGTGTCCTTTCCTTGCCTTGATCAGATTCTTGAGAACCATCTTGCAGTCTGGCCGGTAGGAGATGGTGATAAATCAGGAGTGCTGCTTTATTGTGCTTCACCGAATGCCGTGTTGCCCGCGCGCGGCCGGCCTTGCGTACGGCCTAACGAAAAAGGGACGGCGCCGCCGTCCCTTTGTGACCGATCGCGAGCGTCGGGCAAAGCGCTTCGCCGGGTGAAGGGCGAAGCGCCATGGCCCCCTTACAGCGAGTAATACATTTCGAATTCGATCGGGTGCACCGCCTGACGATAACGCTGCAGTTCCGTCGTCTTCAGTTCGATGTACGCGTCGAGCATCGCATCCGTGAACACGCCGCCGCGCGTCAGGAACTCGCGGTCCGCGTCGAGCGAGTCGAGAGCCTGGTCGAGGCCCGCGCACACGGTCGGGATCTTTGCATCCTCTTCCGGCGGCAGGTCGTACAGGTTCTTGTCGGCGGCTTCGCCCGGGTGAATCTTGTTCTGCACGCCGTCCAGACCCGCCATCATCAGCGCGGAGAAGCACAGGTACGGATTCGCCAGCGGATCCGGGAAGCGCGTTTCGATACGGCGGCCCTTCGGGTTCGAGACGTGCGGAATTCGGATCGATGCCGAACGGTTGCGAGCCGAGTAAGCGAGCTTGACCGGCGCTTCGAAGTGCGGCACGAGACGCTTGTACGAGTTCGTACCCGGGTTCGTGATCGCGTTCAGCGCGCGAGCGTGCTTGATGATGCCGCCGATGTAGAACAGCGCGAATTCCGACAGACCTGCGTAGCCATTGCCCGCGAACAGGTTCGTGCCGTCCTTCCAGATCGACTGGTGAACGTGCATGCCCGAACCGTTATCGCCGACGACCGGCTTCGGCATGAACGTTGCCGTCTTGCCGTACGTGTGCGCGACGTTTTGGATGATGTACTTCAGTTGCTGCGTCCAGTCGGCGCGCTGCACCAGCGTCGAGAACTTCGTGCCGATTTCATTCTGGCCCATGCCCCCCACTTCGTGGTGATGCACTTCGACCGGAATGCCGATCTGTTCGAGCAGCAGACACATTTCCGAACGGATGTCCTGGAACGAATCGACCGGCGCGACCGGGAAGTAGCCGCCCTTGGTGCCCGGACGGTGGCCGGTGTTGCCGCCTTCGAATTCCTTCGCCGACGACCACGGTGCTTCTTCCGAACCGATCTTCACGAAGCAGCCCGACTGATCCGTGTTCCACTGGACCGAGTCGAAAATGAAGAATTCCGGTTCCGGACCGAAGTACGCGGTGTCGCCGAGTCCCGAACTCTTCAGGTACGCTTCGGCGCGCTTCGCGAGCGAGCGCGGGTCGCGCTCGTAGCCCTTGCCGTCAGCCGGTTCGACGACGTCACAGGTCAGCACGAGGGTCGATTCTTCGTAGAACGGGTCGATGAAGGCCGTGTTCGCGTCCGGGACCAGCAACATGTCCGATGCTTCGATGCCCTTCCAGCCGGCAATCGACGATCCGTCAAACGCATGGCCGCTTTCGAACTTGTCTTCATCGAATGCCGACACCGGCACCGAAACGTGTTGTTCCTTGCCGCGCGTGTCGGTGAAACGGAAGTCGACAAACTTGACGTCTTCGTCCTTGACGAGTTGAATGACGTCGGCCACGGATTTACTCATAACCTATCTCCTGATTAACAATTTCGGCGGATTCAGCCGCCGCCCAATCTAGCTGACCCATCCCGGAACGTCCACTTATATGGCGTCGCGGGCGGAAAATTCTGCCGGGATAAATCGATCGGCACCAATAAAGCAGATAGTGTGCCACCTCTGGGCCTCGTATGCGCAAATCCGGCGCACACCATTACGCTGCTTACGTTTGCCGGCCACGCACGAGGCGCGAGCAGCCTCGCAAACAAACGTGCGGGCATCGCAACGCACCAATTTCGCGCATTCACTGCTTTGGAAATGACGATCACTACCATTTTGGTGCATTCAGCAGAAATGCACCATATTTGCGCATCGAGGTTAGGACGGCGCCCGCGACTGCCCGGCGCCGTCCAGTCTACACAGGTCTGTGCGCTGCCTGCAGCGCGCTAGAATGATCATTTGGTCCGAAGGAGATTGACGCTCATGAGCACGCTCGAACAGCTTTACGCGAAGGCGGACGCCCGCCGCACCGAGAACCAACTGCCCTACGCGGGCGCGGTATCGCCGGCCGAGGCGTTCGAACTGCTGGAACTCGATCCGCGCACGCGTCTCGTCGACGTGCGTACCCGCGCCGAGCTCGACTGGGTCGGCCGGCCGGTGATCGGTGATGGCCAATACGCGCATGTCGAATGGACGCGCTATCCGGGCGCGGTGCCCAATCAGGAGTTCGTGCAGCAACTCGCGAAGGTCGCCTCGCCCGACACGCCGGTGCTGTTCCTGTGCCGCAGCGCCGCGCGCTCGAAGCTCGCCGCGATCGCCGCGACCCAGGCCGGCTTCACGAAGGCGTATGACCTGCTGGAAGGCTTCGAAGGCGACAAGGACGGCCAGGGGCATCGGAAGACGGTGTCGGGATGGTGTTTTCGCGGCTTGCCGTGGATCGGAGCCTGATGGCGCGTGGCGCACTGCCCGCATCTGCGGAAGCCCGTGGCGCGGCGCTGAAGCACGCCGATTGAAACGGTTCGCGCCGACCACGCATTGATTGCATCGTCGGCGCGGGTTGTGACACTGCGATGTCGCGGTTCGCGCCAACCTGACCCTCAGGCGCGGACCGCTTGTTTTGTCGAGCGCCGCGCGCGCGGCGCTCCATTGTGTTCAGGGCGCGGCCGAAATCCCGAACACGTGCAACTTGCCCGCGCTGACCTGTTTCGGCAGCGTGACGCTCGCCACGAGCTCGCCCGGCGGCATCGCGATGGTCTGCTCCACCGCCATCGCTCGCCCAGTTATATAGCCATGGCACCTCGAAGGTCGGTTCGTCGCCCATATAGAAGTTGGGCAGGCTCATCCCCGCGTTCGAACACCGTAAAGAACGCGTTCAGGCGCGACACCGCCGCCGTGTTGCCGCCCAGTTGCGCAAACGGTCCGACCGGGGTTGAACGGCACCATCCACATGTACTGCCCGGCATTGCCTTCGACGTAGTTGTCGGTGCTGCTCTGCGTCTGCGCAATCCAGCTTCCGTCCGAGTTGCGCGCGGCGATCAGAGGCGGCGGCAGCGACGTGTTGAGCAGGTTCTGCCAATAGGCCGAGCGGCTCAGCAGCATCTTCTGGATCGTTGAATTGCCCAGTTGGCCGGCAAACTGCGAAATGGCGAAATCGCTGCTCGCGTATTCGAGCGTCGACGATGCCTGCCCCCATTCGCCATTCGTGATGTAGCCGAACTGCAGATAACTGGCGCGGCCGCCGTTCGTGGTCACGCCATTGCACGCCGTTCCGGGAACGTTGGCCATCTTGATCACGTGCTTCAGCGCGCCCGAGGTATCGAACGCTCGCGCGCCGAATGCATAGGCGCCCGCCACGATCAGCGAGCCGGCGTCGCCGGGCATCACGCCATCCTCGACGTTGTCGTTGACCCAATGCGGAATCGCGCCGCACTGATCCGCATCGTTGACTAGCGACCGCGCCGCCATATCGCTGGTTTCCTGAGGAAACAGCGTGGCTTTGAGCGCAATCAGCGAGCGATAGATGTCCCAGCCCGAAAAGCTGGTGTACTGCGCCGCGTGGCCCGCGCTAACCGTATGGACCTGCTGGTCGACGTCGATATATTGGCCGTTGGAATCGCTGAATACGCTCGGCGCCCACAGCGCGTGATAGAACGCCGCATAAAACTTCGTCAGCGCAGCCGTGTCCTGACTACTTACCTGAATCGTATTGAGGGCCCGCTCAGCTTCACGGCTTACCCGCGGCTGCTGCCGCCGCTGCCGCCGCCGCTTCAGGCTCGACGATATCGCCACCGAGCAGATGCACCCCCTCTCGCAGCTTCACGAACGCCGCGGCGACGGCTTCCGGTTCACCCTTCACACCCAGATCGATGTGATGCCGCGCATACACGCCGCCGCGCTCCGCATCCCCGACGCTCGGCAGGCTGAACACCCGCACGCCCGGAAAATCGCGCTCGATTTTCTCCATCAGCGGCGTCACGCGCGACTCCGGCAACTCGAACACCAGCAGCGATTTTTCAGCGTGCGGCGTCGTGTGATGCAGATGCGCGTACCGCGTGTCGAGCACCCACTCGATCATCGGCCAGGCCATCACCGGGAAACCCGGCACGAAATGGTGTTGGCGGATCGAAAAGCCCGGAATCTTGTTGTAGCCGTTCGGAATGATGTCGGCGCCCTGCGGGTACGTGCCCATATTCAGGCGATGCCGGTTCTCGGGCGAGTTCAGATCGAGCGGCGCCGGCGAGTTCGCCGGATACATGTCGCGGATACGCTCCTGAATCAGCTTCGCGGCTTCCGGATGCAGCTCGAGCGGCACGCCGAGCGCGGCCGCCGCGCACTGGCGCGTGTGGTCGTCCGGTGTCGCGCCGATACCGCCCGTCGAGAACACGATGTCGCCCGACGCGAACGTGCGCCGCAGCGTCGCCGTGATGCGCTCCGGATCGTCGCCGATGTACTCCGCCCAGCCGAGCGACAGCCCGCGCCCGCGGAGCAACTCGATGACCTTCGGCAGATGCTTGTCGACGCGTCTGCCCGAGAGGATTTCATCGCCGATGATGATGACGCCAAATGCCATTGCCGCCTCTTTCGTTTGATCAATAGGGAACCGGCGCGACCTCACGCGCGCCACCAGGCGCTTCCGCCCGCATGCGCTGCAGCGCGCGCAGGCAGTAGTTGCCGAACCATAGCGCCGAGAACACGAGGATGAACGCGTAAATCCAGATCGTCACCGTCGTGATCACGGGGAACAGCACAATCAGCCATACCGACGACGCCCACAACAGCGTCGGCAGCGAACCTAGCAGGCCGCTCACGATACCGATCAGCAGCAACGGCAGCCGGTGGCGCCGCACCAGTTCGCGCCGCTCGTCGCGCGTCGCATGCAACGAGAGCGCATCGTAGGTCATCACGCGATACGTGAGCCATCCCCACAGCAGCGGCGGAATCAACGCGAAGAACGGCGGCACGAGCCACAGCGGCAACGTGACGATCAGCAGCGCCAGACACAGCAGCGTGGTCCAGAGCGCTTGACCGAGGCTACCGTACCACGTTCCGCCGCGGCGCATCTCCAGCCCGGCGAACTGGCGGGCCGCGAGAAAGCGGATCACGGCCGGCATCGACAGCATGGCGATCAGCAGCAGCACCGTGACGACGATCAGCGGGATCGCCATCGCAATCACGATGAACGGCGCGATGACCGCGTGCAGCGTCGAAAAACCGAGCACGTCGAACAGATGATAAAGCGTGGCGGTGAAAGACCAGTCGTCGAGCCAGGTGCGGGTCGCGCCGGTCAGCGTCTGCCAGAAGAACCACAGGAGTACGCCCCAGCCGACCGTCGCGACGATAAACGGTTTGAAGGTCAGCCAGAGCATGCGCGGATGCAACGCGCTTGCGAGTGCGCGCCCAAACGAGCGCAACAGATCATTCATGCGAGCCAGTGCCTGCGAACGAAACGATGGACGGGAGAATCGCGCCGCGCCCGGGCCAGGCATGCTGGGGCACTGGAGGGTGCGCTCGAACGTGCACAGCATAAACCAAGGAACGCGCCGCCGGCGGAAGCGAGCAGCGCGGCGGAGTGCGCGCTCGAATGGATCCGCAATGGACTCAGAACGGACTCTGGACCGACTCAAACGGCAGCGGTGTCGTTGCCGGGTGCGCGGCGCTTCGATACGAGGCGATGCGCGATGCGCACGAAGGCGAACCAGTGCTGCTCCCAGAATCCATCGCCATAGCGGCGGCCTTCGAGCTGATCGCTGATACCGGTCGGCTCCCTATCACGGCTCCACGACACGCTGCGGAACAACATGTCCCACCACGGGAACAGCACGCCGAAATTGCAACCGTATTTGAGCCCTTCATGACCGTACCCGATCGCGTGGTGACGGCGGTGGAACGCCGGGCTGACGAGCAGCCGCTCGCCGAGCCAGCCGTAATACAGGCGGATGTTCGCGTGCTGCACGCTTTGCGCGAGATTCGTGATCGCAACCAGCACGACGAACTGCGACGGCGGCACACCGATTGCGAGCGCGATCATCGCGAAGAACGACGCCTGCAGCAGATCGTCGAGCAGATGGTTGCGATCGTCGGACCACAGCGACATCTGCCGCTGACTATGGTGTACCGCATGCAGCTCCCACCACACGCCGACGCGGTGCTGCCAGCGGTGATACCAGTAGCCGGCGAAATCGAGTACGAGCAGATACATGACGAACGTGACGAGCGGCTGCGTGGTCACGCCGGGCCACAGGTTGTCGAAGTTCAGGTTCGCGATGCCGTGCAGCCGCAGCCAGCCTTGCACGTTGTCGAAGAACGGTTGCAGCGCGAAGAAAAAGAACAGGTTCAGAATGCCGAGCTTGGCGATCCACGTGTACAGCACGTCGACGCGCACGGCCTTGCGGTTCTCCCATTGCTCGACCGGGCGCAGCGCCTCGAGCGGACGCAGGATCGCGTACATCGCGAGCACCTCGAGCACACCGACGATGACCCAGTACAGGCTGTCGTAGGTGTCCTCGTCGTAGTCCATCAGATTGAACCGGAACAGCAGCGGCTGCACCACGTCGACGTACAGCCACGTCTGCGCGGCTGAAACGAAGCTGTCGAGTGAGGAGAAAATCAGATGGAACATGATGCTGGCCTGTTACTTCATCCTTGGTGGCTCGTGGCGTCCTGGCTCTGCCCTGTTGCCCTCAGGCACTGTCGGGCGCCTTCAGGCCCCTCAAGCGCCGTTCGGCGCCGTCACCGGCGCGCGGTCGAAGAAATAGATGCCGTGCGGCGAGCGGCCCACCTCAATGGTCTGGATCAGCTTGCGCGTGTTGAGATCGATGATGCCAACGTGCTTCGCGAAGCGGAAGGTCACCCACAGATAGCGTTTGTCGGCGGAAAGTTCCATATCGTCCGGTCCCGGCATCAGGCCGGTGATGTCGCCGACGTTGGTGAGCGTGTCTTCGTCGATGATGCTGATCGTGCTAGCGACGCGGTTCGACACCGCGACATGCTTGCCGTCGGCGAGCGAGCGGAAATTGTGAGCGCCCTTGCCCGTGTGAATCGTCTTGACGACCTTCTGGTTGCGCCAGTCCACCACGGCGACGCAGTCCTCGCCGGTCATGCCGACGAGCAGGTACTTTTCCCCCGGCGTCATCCACAGACCCGCGGGCACCTTGCCGACCTTCATCTTCCATTTGACGGTTTGCGTGGGCAGGTCGATGGCGGCGAGCTCGCCCGAGATCTGCAGCGAGACGAACACCGTCTTGCTGTCATTCGAGAACGCCATGTGGCTCGGCATCACCGCGAGCGGCAGCCGTGAAGCCAGCGTCATCTGGTTTTTCTGGTTGTCGTAGTGATAGATGTCGAGTCGATCGAGCCGCAGTCCCGTAGTGACGAGCCACTTGCGATCAGGCGAAAAACCGATCTGATAGGGATCTTCGATGTTCTCGACCCAGCGCTGTAACTGCCCCGTTTTCGGATCGACGAACATCAGGCTGTTCGACACCGAATTGGCGACGATCAGCGAGGAATTGTCCGGCGTGGCCATCAGGTGATGCGGTTCCTTGCCCGTGGGCACGGTGCCGATGACCTGGTGGCTGTTCTCGTCGATCAGGCTCAGCGTGGCCTCGCCGGAATTGAGCACGATCACGTTATTGGCGTGCGCCGCTGGAGAAAAAAAGCCTGCGGCGGCGACCAGCGCCGCGGTCGCGGCGAACGTGGCACTCAAGCCGGGAAGAAAAAATTTACGCATGAAAACTCGCTTCGGAGAACAACGGTCATTGTAAAACGTTTGCCGGTCCGGGCGGTTGACGTAAGTCACTGGCGACGACCGAAAAATGACGGGTGCGATGAAGCGCGGCCGCGTGCGGGAGGTTTCGTCTGCCACGTCCGGTTTGATGCTCGCGCCGCGGGTTTTCGAGTGAGGAATCAATGTGCTCTCCCTGTCAGGGTCAATCATGCATCAGCCACACGTTAAAATCGCGCAAATGATTAGCGGGAACAATAAGAATACTCCTCTTTCCTTATCAATAAAAACCTAGCCGTATTAATATATTTTTTAGCTCAATTGAATTTCGGAGTTTGCTGATATCTGAATTGCACGCGGACATCGGAGAATTCTCCATACGCGCCACCCCGGTAGCGCCTCCCCCATGAATCCCGAGCGTACATCGCCGGGCTGACGCGCGCTCGGCCAAATAACGCAAGCCTTACCAATGACCGGCGTTTTTGTATTTTCAATATTTTCAAACCCACCAGGCAATAACTTCACGTCAAAGTCGGAATACGCGCTGCGTGCCACTAACTACGTGCCACTAACTACGTGCCACTAACTACAATAATGCGGAGGATTTTTAATTGATGAACAAGAATATTTCGATAATTCGCCATACCACGTCTCAAATAAAAGTCGCAGCGCCGCGAACTGCCTGCCTGCAAACACACCGTGCTTCCGCGCGCCAGAAAAGCATCGCCCGGACGGTTCGAAGTACCGCGGGTGTTGCAATAGCGGCGGCGGCCCTTTATGTCACGGAAGCGACAGGCGCCGGCGTCGATTCCGTCGAGGTAGGCACGGCCAGCGCGCCCGGCGACATCGCGGTCGCGATAGGTGCACAGGCCACCGCAAGCGGCAACTCATCGCTGGCGGTCGGCTCGCAGGCGAACGCGCAAAACGACGGCGCGATCGCGTTAGGGGCGAACGCCACGGCACAGGGCGATAGCGCCGTCGCCATGGGCCTCTCCTCTTCCGCACAAGGCGAAGGCGCGAGCGCCTTCGGGCCTTATGCGAATGCGCAAGCGGAACGCGCGACCGCGGTCGGTCTGAACGCGTCGGCGCTTGGCGTCGACTCGGTCGCAGCGGGCTCCGGTTCAATAGCGGCGGACTCGGCCGCCTCCGCGTTTGGCTCCCTATCCACGGCAACCAGCGTCGGATCGACCGCGCTCGGCTATGTCGCGCAGGCCGGAGGCGCCAACTCGCTCGCCGCCGGAGCATGGGCCTCGGCGCTCGCGGACTCGAGCGTCGCGCTTGGCAGTAATGCCGTCGTCAGCGGCGTCGGCGCCATCGCCCTCGGCGTTGCCGCGCAGGCACGCGGCGCCTACGCCAGCGCAATCGGCTTCGGCGCAACGGCCGCGGGAGCCGGCGCGATCGCGCTCGGCAGCAACGCAAACGCGAGCGCCGACAATAGCGTCGCGCTAGGCGCCAACGCCAGCACCACGACGGACCTGTCGCAAAGCGCGTTTGTGCCCGTGGGAACGGGCGCCACCCCGATCGCGGCCTCCAGCGCGACGGGCGAAGTCTCGCTCGGCTCGGCGAACAACGAGCGTCGCCTGACCAACGTCGCCGCGGGCGCCGCGCCCACCGACGCGGTCAACGTGAGCCAGTTGAGCGCGGTCGACAACAAGGTCGATGCACTCGCTCAAAGCAGCGCGCTGCATTACTTCAGCGCTGCTGACCCGGTCGACGGCTCCAACGAGGCGCTCGCAGACGGCACGCACGCGCTTGCCGCGGGCAGCAACGCCAGCGCTATGGGCAGCAACGCAACCGCATTCGGCACCAGCGCCAGCGCCAGCGCAACCGACTCGACCGCGATCGGCGCGGGCGCCATCGCCGGCACGGCCGACGCGACCTCGCTGGGCGCCTCAGCGTCGGCCTACGGCTCCGGTGCGACGGCGCTCGGCTCCAACGCCACGGCGAACGGCGCCGGCGCCCTCGCGCTCGGCTCCGGTGCCAGCGCAGCCGCCGACAACGCACTTTCGCTCGGATCTAACTCGAGCGCGCTAGTTGCAAACTCCGTCGCGCTCGGCCAGGGCTCGATCGCCGATCGCGCGGGTACCGTGTCGGTCGGTTCAACGGGCAACGAGCGCCAGATCACCAACGTCGCGGCTGGCACCGCCGACACCGATGCGGTCAACGTCGCCCAGCTGAAAGCGGTGAGCGACCAGAGCAGCGCGACCGCAGCGAAGCTCGACGGCGCGGTCATGTACGACACGAACGCCGACGGCAGCATCAACCGGAACAGCGTTACGCTCGGCGGCGATACCACGGAGGGCACCGTCATCCACAACGTCGCGGACGGCGTACAGGCGTCCGACGCGGTCAACCTCGGTCAGCTGAACGCGGCGCTTGAAGGCGCGATCAATAACGCGACGATCGGCACGGCCGACGCGTTGTTCAGCGCGGCAGGCGATAGCGCGACTGAGAGCGCGCAGGCGTCCGGCGCGCACGCGATTGCGGCCGGGGCGAACGCGCGGGCGAGCGGCGTCAACACGGTCGCCGAGGGTGCGAACGCAGAGGCGGCCGGCACGAACGCGATTGCCGTCGGAGCGAATGCACAAGCAAGCGGCACCAACGCGGCAAGCATCGGAGCGAACGCCATCGCCAGCGGCAACAACGCGACGGCGGTCGGTGCCGCAGCCAGCGCGAGCGCCGACAACTCGGTGGCGTTAGGCCAGGGCTCCGTCGCCGACCGAGCGAACACGGTATCGGTTGGCGCGGCGGGCCAGGAACGCCAGATCGCCAACGTCGCGGCCGGCGTGCGAGGCACCGACGCGGTCAACGTCGATCAGTTGCAGCAAAGCGTGAGCGGCGCGATCAGCGCGTCGAATCGCTATACCGACGACCAGATCCGCTCCGCCCGTCGGGACAGCTACGGGGGCACGGCATCGGCGCTCGCAATGGCAGCTTTGCCGCAAGCGGTCCTGCCGGGACACGGCATGGTCGCCATGGCGGGTGGCACGTACGGCGGTCAATCTGCGCTCGCAATCAGCGTGTCGCAGTTGTCGGACACCGGCAAATGGATCTACAAGGTCCAAGGCAGCACCGACTCTCGCCGACAGTTCGGTGCATCGATCGGCGCGGGGATGCATTGGTGAAATCAGCTCGAGCGAACGTATCGGACCGAGTCCGGCCGCGACGGCGCTCAGAGGACGCTCGGTGTACCCCGCGCGCACCGGTGCGCGGGCCCGCTCATCGGCCGCGGTGCACACCCAGTGTCCAGCGTCCGCGAGCGAGCGCCCTGGCTTTAGCGCTGCATCGACTCCCACACCTTGTGCAGGCGCTTCACCGAAACCGGCATCGGGGTGCGCAACTCCTGCGCAAACAGCGAGATGCGCAATTCTTCGAGCAGCCAGCGGAATTCCGCGAGCCGCGGATCCACGACGCCGCCGCGCTGCGACACCGCGCGCTGATAGTGCTGCAGCAGCGGCTGGAATTCGGCGAACTGGCGCGCGTCGCGTATGGCGTCCGCGCGCAGCTTGTCGATACGCAGCGCCATCCCCTTCAGATAACGCGGGAAATGTGCGAGTTGGGCATATGGCGTATCGACGACAAAACGCTTGCCGATCAGCGCATCGAGCTGATTCTGCAGATCGGTGTACGCGGCCGCGAATGGCTTCGCCTGCAGGAGCTTCTTCGTCAGGCTCGCGTATTCGCCAAGAATCTGACCGACCAGCAGCGAAATTTCCTGCGCGAGCAACGTGAGGCGGCTACGCCCTTCGTCGCGGCGGACATGGAAGCTCGCATCGTCGTAGGGCAGCGGATCCTGCAGACACGCGCGGTCGAGTGCGGTGTCGATCAGCTGATCGCGCAGTTCCTCCTGCGTGCCGCGCGGCATGAACTGCATGGCCATTTCGCGCAGGCCCGGCAGATTCTTCTCCAGATACTTGATCGGCTCCTTCAACTGCAGCGCGAAGAGCCGACGCAAGCCCGCCCGATGAATCCGCGCGGCTTCTTCCGGCGAATCGAACACCTCGACGTCGCAATGGGTGCCACGGTCGACGAGCGCCGGGTAGCCAAACAGCGTCTGACCACCACGGCGAATTTCGAGCAACTCGGGCAACTTGCCGAAATTCCACGTGGTCAGGTTTTCATACAGAGCGGTGGCTGGTACGCCTTCGGGTGTCGCGGGTTGCGGCGCGGCCGCGCCCTTGCCGCGCGACGCGCCACTCTGAGCCAAATCTTGAGAGCGTGCAGGTGCCGCAACACCGCCGCCGCCCGCGTCGGCCAAGGCGGCGCCCGCCGCGCCCGAAACGAGCTTCTGGAAATGCTGCTGCGCCTGAGCGCCGAGCTCGGCGCGCAGTTGCGACAAATTGCGCCCCATCGCGAGCTGCCGGCCATGTTCGTCGATGACCTTGAAGTTCATGAACAGATGCGCGGGCAGCGTCTCGAGCTTGAAGTCGGACTGCTTCATCGCGACCTGGGTCTGCTCGCGCAGGTCGGCGATCAGCGCCTCGAGCAAGCCTCCTCCTCCGAAGCGCTGTGCGCCGTGCCGTTCGGCGAAGCCCGCCGCATACTCGGGGAGCGGCACGCAATGCCGACGCAGCTTTTGCGGCAGCGACTTCAGCAGCAACTGCGCCTTTTCTTTCAGCATCCCGGGCACGAGCCACTCACAGCGGCGCGCGTCGACCTGGTTCAGCGCGTACAGCGGCACTGCGAGCGTCACGCCGTCGCGCGGCGTGCCCGGCTCGAAGTGGTAGGTCAGCGCCATCTCGATGCCCGCCATCGTCAGCCGCTTAGGGAACAGATCCGTCGTGACACCCGCCGCCTCGTGCCGCATCAGATCGTCTCGGGACAAATACAACAGCCGCAGCTTGTCCTCCGCCTGGCCGCTCTTTTCGACCTCGTCGCGATACCAGCGCTCGAACGCGGCGCCGGTATGGATGCCGTCCGGCAGCGCCTGATCGTAGAACGCGTAGATCAATTCGTCGTCGACCAGCACGTCCTGGCGGCGCGACTTGTGCTCGAGCTGCTCGATGTCGGCGAGCAACTTGCGGTTGTGCGCGAAGAACGCAAGCTTCGTGTCGAACTCACCTTCGACGAGCGCACCGCGAATGAACAGCTCGCGCGCCCGCGCCGGGTCCTGCTTGCCGAATGCAACGCGCCGCCGGTGATAGATCGGCAGGCCGTACAGCATCGCGCGCTCGAACGCGGACACCTGCGCCGCGCGCTTTTCCCAATGCGGCTCGGACAACGACTTCTTGAGCAGATGCGCGCCGACCTTCTCGACCCACTCCGGCTCGATTTTCGCGATACAGCGCGCGTACAAACGGCTCGTTTCGACGAGCTCGGCGGCCATCACCCACTTGCCTGCTTTTTTCACGAGCGCCGAGCCGGGCCACAAATAGAACTTGATGCCGCGCGCGCCGAGGTAGTACGGCTCGTCGTCGGCTTTCAGGCCGATGTTGCCGAGCAGACCGGTCAGCAGCGCCAGATGGATCTGCTCGAATGTTGCCTCCGCTTCGTTCAGCCGCCAGCCGTGCTCGCGCACCACCGTCAGCAGCTGCGAGTGGACGTCGCGCCATTCGCGCAGCCGCAGTTGCGACAGGAAGTTCTTGCGGCACTCGTCCTGCAGCTGCCGGTTCGATTTCTTGTGCGCGATCGCTTCGTCGAACCAGTTCCAGATCTTCAGCCACTGCAGGAATTCGGAGCGCTCGTCGGCGAACCGGCGATGCGCCTGGTCCGCCTGCTCCTGCGCTTCGATCGGGCGATCGCGCGGGTCCTGCACGGACAGCGCACTCGCGATGATCAGCACTTCCTTCAGCGCCTGCTGGTCGCGCGCGGCGAGGATCATGCGGCCAACGCGCGGATCGAGCGGCAGTCGCGCGAGTTCGCGGCCGAGCGGCGTCAGGTGGGTGTCGTCGTCGACGGCGCCGAGCTCGTTGAGCAACTGGTAGCCATCGGAAATCGCACGGCCCGGCGGCGGTTCGATAAACGGGAAGGTTTCGATCGCCGTCAGATGCAGCGACTTCATGCGCAGAATCACCGAAGCAAGCGACGAGCGCAGAATTTCTGGATCGGTGAAGCGCGCGCGGCCCTGGAAGTCGCTGTCCTCATACAGACGAATGCAGATGCCATCGGCGACCCGGCCGCAACGCCCTGCGCGCTGGTTCGCGGCGGCCTGCGAAATCGACTCGACCTGCAACTGCTCGACCTTGTTGCGATACGAGTAGCGCTTCACGCGCGCAAGGCCGGTGTCGACCACGTAGCGGATGCCGGGTACCGTCAGCGAAGTTTCGGCGACGTTGGTCGCGAGCACGATGCGGCGCGCGTTCGACGCGCGGAACACGCGCTCCTGCTCGGCGGCCGAGAGCCGCGCGAACAGGGGCAGGATCTCCGTGTGGGGCGGATGATGTTTGCGCAGCGCCTCGGCGGCGTCGCGAATCTCGCGCTCGCCGGGCAGGAACACCAGTACGTCGCCGGGGCCTTCGCGGCACAGTTCGTCGACGGCGTCGACGATCGCCTCCATCAGATCACGATCAGTCTCGCGCTGCGTCTTCGGGCGCTCGCGGCCAGACGAGGTTGCACCCGAGGTCCCTTGCGCCGCCTTGACCGCCGGGCTGTCCTCGACGACCGGACGGTAACGTACCTCGACCGGATACATCCGGCCGCTCACTTCGATCACCGGCGCGGGTTTGTCGTCGCTGCCGAAATGACGCGCAAAACGGTCGGCGTCGATCGTCGCCGAGGTGACGATCAGCTTCAGGTCGGGACGCTTGGGAAGAATCTCCTTCAGGTAGCCGAGCAGAAAATCGATGTTGAGGCTGCGCTCGTGTGCTTCATCGATGATCAGCGTGTCGTAGGCATTCAGCAGCGGATCGGTCTGCGTTTCCGCAAGCAGAATGCCGTCGGTCATCAGCTTGACCGATGCGCCCGGCGCGAGGTTGTCGTTGAAGCGCACCTTATAGCCGACCACTTCGCCGAACGGCGTGCCGAGTTCTTCGGCGATACGGCGCCCGGTCGCCGACGCGGCGATCCGGCGCGGCTGCGTATGGCCGATCAGACCATTGCCGCCGGCACCGAAACCACGGCCAAGCGCGAGGCAGATTTTCGGCAACTGCGTGGTCTTGCCCGAGCCGGTTTCGCCCGACACGATCACGACCTGATTCTCCGCGATCGCCCGCGCGATCTCGTCGCGACGACCGGAGACAGGAAGCGCTTCGGGGAACGTGACCGGTGGAATCGGATTCGGCTCGACGACCCGCGACGGCCGCGCTTCGCGCGGCGCGCGAGGTTGTTCCTTGCGCGGCTCGCCCGATTGTTTGTCGCGCGATCCGTGACGCTGCTCGCCACGAGCCCCACCGCCCCGCTTCGCACCAGACGCGTCATCCGATTCATCGCGGGATTCACCGCGCCGTTCGTCACGCGCGCCAGCGTGCTCTTCGCGACCTTTTCGACCTGCACCGCCCCCTTCAGGCGGCACCTTTCGCGCAGACGCGCCCGCCCCCCGACGCGCGTCACGCGCCTGATCGGGTCTCGCATCCTGCGCTGGCCGGCGCATCGTGTCGCCGGGGTTGGCCGGCTCGCCGGCCGACGCCGGTTTCTCGTTCGCCCCAGCGGGACTTTTGGGTACATTCGACATGGGGGCGCATTATAATCCCCGGCATGAATTCCCAAACCGACCTCGTCCCCGCGCCCGCGAGCGTCCCGGCCCCCGCCGACTCGCCGGAAACCCTCGCCCAGCACGCGCAATTCGTCGACTGGATGCGTTCCGTCGCCCCGTATATCCACGCGTTCCGAAACAAGACATTCGTCGTGGGTTTCGGCGGCGAAGTGGTGCATCAAGGGCTGCTGAATGCGCTCGTGTCCGACATCGCGCTGCTGCAGGCAATGGGCATCCAGATCGTGCTCGTGCATGGCTCGCGCCCGCAGGTCGAGGAGCAGATGAGCCTGCACGGCGTCGAATCGGAGTTTTCACACGGCATGCGCATCACCGACGCGCGCGCGCTCGAGTCCGCGAAGGAGGCGGCCGGCGAAGTGCGTCTCGACATCGAAGCCGCGATCAGCCAGGGTCTGCCGAACACGCCAATGGCGCACGCGCACATCAGCGTCGTATCGGGCAACTTCGTGACGGCGCGCCCCGTCGGCATTCTGGACGGCGTCGACTTCCAGCACACGGGCCTCGTGCGCAAGATCGACGCGGATTCGATCCGACACTCGCTTGCGAGCCGCAAGCTCGTGCTGCTGTCGCCGCTCGGCTTCTCGCCCACCGGTGAGGCATTCAATCTGTCGATGGAAGACGTGGCCTCGGCCGCGGCGATCGCGCTGCGCGCCGACAAGATCGTGTTCCTGACCGAAACGCCGGGCCTGATGGAAACCGGCGAAAGCGGCACCGAGCTGATCCGCGAACTGTCGCTCGACGACGCCTACAAGCTGCACGAAAGCGGCGAAGTGACTGGCGACGCCGCGTTCTACCTGAAGCATTCGATCCGCGGCTGCCGCGGTGGCGTGCCGCGTGCGCACATCATCCCGTACGCGCTCGACGGCAGCCTGCTGCTCGAACTGTTCCTGCACGATGGCGTCGGCACGATGATCTCGTACGAAAACCTCGAAAGCCTGCGCGAAGCAACGCCGGACGACGTCGGCGGCATTCTCGCGCTGATCGAGCCGCTCGAAACAGACGGCACGCTGGTACGGCGCGGCCGTCACCAGATCGAACGCGATATCGACCATTTCTCGGTGATCGAGCACGACGGCGTGCTGTTCGGCTGCGCGGCGCTGTATCCGTATCCGCAGGAGCGCATCGGCGAAATGGCGTGCCTGACCGTCGCGCCCGAAGCTCAAGGCACCGGCGACGGCGAGCGCCTGCTCAAACGCATCGAACAGCGCGCGCGGGCACGCGGCCTCACGCGCATTTTCGTGCTCACCACGCGCACCGAACACTGGTTCCTGAAGCGCGGCTTCGTCAAGGTTACGGTCGACGACTTGCCCGAAGACCGCCGCCGACTCTATAACTGGCAGCGCAAATCGCTCGTGCTGATGAAACAGCTTTGAGTACTTCGTGATCGCCCCCATCTGATCCGAACCGGCGTCTGCCCGCCCCACATCGATTACAGGAGAAGCACAGCATGACTCGTATGGTTCAATGCGCGAAGCTCGGCAAGGAAGCCGAAGGCCTCGATTTCCCGCCGCTGCCGGGCGAACTCGGCAAGCGGATCTACGAAAGTATCTCGAAGGAAGCCTGGCAGAGCTGGTTGAAGCAGCAGACCATGTTGATCAACGAAAACCGCCTGAACATGGCCGATCCGCGCGCGCGGCAGTACCTGATGAAGCAGACCGAAAAGTTCTTCTTCGGCGAAGGCGCGGATACCGCGTCGGGCTACGTGCCGCCGTCGGCCTGAGCTTGCCTCGTCGAGGACGACACGACACAACGCGTCGCCCAAACCGAGCCAACACACGCCTGAAAGTCCGCGCCGCGAGCGCGGATTTTTTTCGCACCAACATCGGCCGCGCATCGCGCCCGCCGCTCGCGTCGTCTTCGCCTCAAAAAGCGCTCGCCAATGTTCTAAGCGGTCCGTTTTTCAGGGCCGTTCCGACCCCGCCAGATCTCCCGTCCCGCAACGGATCGAGTCCCATTGGGGGCTCTGCCTCGCACCGCCGATTTGCATGATCCTCTGGCATCGTGCTAACATGTGCCCTCGTTTCAGCAGCAATTCACCTTCATTCGTGTTCTTTCAAGTTGGTTCATCGTGTGTTTTTCCGCGCACGCGCCATCCTGAATTGAACTGTTTTTAAACAAGAAGGCTCGTCGGTCGTTTCCCCGCCTAAAGCGGAAAATTCAAGACCGGCCTTTTTCGTTTCAAGCCTTCAGTGGCGCATGGGTCAGTTTCCCGCCAGCCCCGCGTCCCTCATGCATCTGCCCCCCTTCCACGGCCACGCAGGTGCAACAGTCAGCACAATCTAGTCGAGTGTTTTTTCGCGAACTTACCGCGAGGCACGGGCGTTTGCTTTTTTTCGCCATCCGTTGCGCCGCCGGATAACCGGTGCCGCGAATAGCCTCGCCTTGCTCACGAAATTACACTTCCCAGCAAAACCGTGGCGGAACGCATCACGAGTTTCGTCGCAGTCATTGGAGTTTCAACCTTGACCGCTTCCAGCAACGGCTTCTGGCGACATCACAAACCGGAACAGCGTCTTTCCCTCGACGACATCACCGTCGTCGATCACTCCCTCCTGAAACGGGCCGTCGGCGCCATGGCGCTCGGCAACGCGATGGAATGGTTCGATTTCGGCGTATACAGCTACATCGCGGTCACGCTCGGCAAGGTGTTCTTCCCCTCGTCGAGCCCTTCGGCGCAACTCATTGCGACCTTCGGCACGTTTGCCGCGGCGTTTCTCGTGCGGCCGATCGGCGGCATGGTATTCGGGCCGCTCGGCGACCGCATCGGCCGTCAGCGCGTGCTGGCAATGACGATGATCATGATGGCCGCGGGCACCTTCGCGATCGGCCTGATCCCCAACTACGCGACGATCGGCATTCTCGCGCCGGCGCTGTTGCTGCTTGCGCGCCTCGTGCAGGGCTTCTCGACCGGCGGCGAATACGGCGGCGCCGCGACCTTCATCGCCGAATTCTCGACCGACAAGCGCCGCGGCTTCATGGGCAGCTTTCTCGAGTTCGGCACGCTGATCGGCTACGTGCTCGGCGCGGGCACGGTCGCGCTGCTGACGGCGACGCTGTCGAACGACGCGCTGCTGTCCTGGGGCTGGCGCGTACCGTTCCTGATCGCCGGACCGCTCGGCCTGGTGGGTCTCTACATCCGCATGAAGCTCGAGGAAACGCCCGCGTTCAAGAAACAGGCCGAAGAGCGCGAAGCCGAGGACCGCGCGCTGCCCAGCCAGTCGTTGCGCCAGCTGCTCGTGCAGCAGTGGAAGCCGCTGCTGCTGTGTGTCGGCCTCGTGCTGATTTTCAACGTGACCGACTATATGGCGCTGTCGTATCTGCCGAGCTATCTGTCCGCCACGCTGCACTTCAACGAAACGCACGGTCTGTTCCTCGTGCTGCTCGTGATGATCCTGATGATGCCGATGACGCTCGCCGCCGGCCGTCTGTCCGATGCGATCGGCCGCAAGCCCGTGATGCTGCTCGGCTGCGTCGGTCTGTTCGCGCTGTCGATTCCCGCGCTGCTGCTGATTCGGATGGGCACGGTGCTGCCGGTGTTCGGCGGTCTGATGATTCTCGGCGTGCTGCTGTCGTGCTTCACCGGGGTGATGCCGTCGGCGCTGCCGGCGCTGTTCCCGACCCGGATCCGCTACGGCGCGCTCGCGATCGGCTTCAATATCTCGGTGTCGCTGTTCGGCGGCACGACGCCGCTCGTGACCGCATGGCTCGTCGACCGGACCGGCAATCTGATGATGCCCGCGTACTACTTGATGGGCGCATCGCTGATCGGCATCGTGTCGGTGCTCGCGCTGCGCGAAACCGCGCGCAAGCCGCTGCTCGGCTCGGGTCCGTGCGTCGCGACGCGCGCTGAAGCGCACGCGGTGCTGCGCGGTGAGCGCGAGGCCGAGGAGATGGATGAACGGTTCGCGGCGGCTGCGACCGCGCGTGCCTGACCTGCGCAGTCATCACGTCAGGCGTAGTTTCTGAAGCGGGCCGGCGACATTCGCCGGCCCGCTTTTTTACGTCAACAGCGAATCGAACGTCGCGCCAACCTGCGCGCCTTCGACGGTCAGCGTGCCCGCGCACACCGGCAGCCTGAAGCGCCGCGGCCCCGCGCTGCCAGGATTGACGTACAGCACGCCGTCGCGCTCGGCGATCGACGGCTTGTGCGAGTGGCCGCTCACCACGACGCGAATGCCATCGTGCTGCGGCACGCAGCCCAGCTCGGCGATGTCGTGCACGACCAGAATCGTCACCTGCTGGATCGTCAGCCGCGCATGCGTCGGTAGAGACGCGGCCCAGTCACCGGTATCGTTGTTGCCGCGCACCGCGATCAGCGGCGCGATCCGCGCGAGCGCGTCGAGCACCTCCGGGTTGCAGATATCGCCCGCGTGAATGATCGCGTCGCAGCCGTCGAGATAGCGCAACGCTTCGGGACGCACGAGGTTGTGCGTATCCGAGATGAGCCCGATGCGGGTAGCGGTCGAAGGTGAGCGATGTGAAGCCATGCGCAGTCTCACTCGGTCTGCGGCTGCGCCAACTCTCGCGCCGCCGCCTGGGCACGGCGCTGCCCAGCCAGCATGCGCCGCGTCAACCCCTGCACGACGACCGACACCACCGCCGCGCACGCAAACCCCGTCGCCACACCGTACTGCGGCAGCAGCATCGCCGTCACCGCGAAGAACGCCGCGAACGAGCCGCGCCCGACCACCATGCCGCGCATCAAGAGCGCCACGAAGTCCGCGCCATGCGCACGCTGCGCCGACACCGCGAGCACGATGCCGAGCAGCGGGAACACCGACACCACGCCACTCCACGCCGCGCCCATCGATGCCGAGGCAGCCGTCACCGCGAGCGTCAGCAATGCGCCCGCGAGCATCCGCACGGCCAGATCCGCGCGCCCGACGCGTGCCGCCGGCACATGGCCCGTCGCGCGCGGCAAGCAGCTCTGCGACACCGCGACGGCCGCGCACGCCGCCGGCAGCGCCCACCCAAGCGAGCCGGGCATCCGCACGATCAGCAGTCCCGCGCCGAGCCAGCCGGCCATGCCCGCGACCAGTGCGAGCGGCCAGTCGAAGCGTCGGCAGCTCCATCCGTAAGCAAGATTGAATGCCTCGGATGCGGCGATCGCCGCAACCGACGCCGCCGACGCCTGCGCCGCGAACGCCGGCCCGCGCTCGACTGCGAGCAGCAGCATGATCGGTCCGGCGACGACCGGCAGTCCCGCGAGCCATCCCGCGACCGACGGCCCCCAGACGCGCGCGGCCGCCGTCAGCGCGGCGAGAAAGGCCGGCACCAGCACGAGCTTCAGCGCGAGCAGCATGCTCAGGCCTCCAGCACGTGTTCGATGCGACGGTCCGGTACGAACCACCACGCGGCGGCGAGCGCGTACAGCACGGCCGACGCCCACGGCACGACGAACGCGAGCCCGATGCCGGTCAGGTAAATGACGACGGAGACCTTGCCCTTGAAGTCGTTGCCGAGCGCTTTGGCCAGCGTCGAGTCGTGTCCATGCTGCGAAATCAGCGTGCGCGTCAGGATGAAATACGCGATCGCCGCCATGAACAGCACGATGCCGTACATCGCGGTCGGCCACGCGGCCAGATGGTTTTCGCCGACCCAGTGCGTCACGGCCGGCAAGAGGGATAGCCAGAACAGCAGATGCAGGTTCGCCCACAACACCTTGCCGTTGACCTTCTGCACCGCATGGAACATGTGATGGTGATTGTTCCAGTAAATGCCGACGTAGACGAAGCTCAGCACGTATGCGCAGAACACCGGTACGACCGGGCGCAGCGCCGCGAGATCGTGGCCTTCGGGCACCTTCAGTTCGAGCACCATGATCGTGATGATGATGGCGATTACGCCATCGCTGAAGGCTTCGACGCGTCCCTTGCCCATGCGAGTCCCGAAGATCAATGCGGTGGGGCGCACAGCCCGCCTTCGCCTTGCGCGCGGGCCGCGCCGCTGCCGATTATCGGTGATGGTGTGAGGATTTGTCGATGCGCGAGAGCCGGACGCGCGGATGGCTCGATCCGCCGCGGCTCACGGGTAATGGACGGCGAGCCACACGCTCGGCTCGGTGTCGCTCGTCCATGCGACGCGGTGGCGGCAATGCGCCTCGATCAGCACGTGATCGCCGGGCTTCATCCGATGCGGCTCGGGGTCGCCGTCGAATTCGAGCATCGCCGCGCCGGTGAGCAGCACGACCCATTCGGCGCGCGGGCTGTCGTACCAGAAGCCGGGCGAACTCGCCTGCCCGGTCGAGACGATCCGCTCGATCGTCACGCCGCCCCGCTCGACGAGCGCGTCGACCTGCTCCTCGGGCGTCGTCCCCAACTGCGCGACGAGGTCGAAAAGATTGCCGCTGTTACGTGCGGGTTTGAGCGAGCTTGTCATCAGCGTGTCGCGCCAGCGTCAAGGCAGTTCATTGCATCGGCTTGAGCCCATCGAGCAGCGTCGGCACCAGTTCGCTGATGGTCGGATGCACGTGCATCGCGTATTGCAAAGTCGGATACGGCGCGCCTGCCGTCATGATGTCGACGAACGTATGGATCGCCTCGTCGCCCTCGATGCCGTGAATTGCCGCGCCGAGTATCTGTTTGCTGTTCGCATCGACGAGCGCCTTCATGAAGCCGTCGGTCTCGCCACGCTCGCGCGCACGGCCCACGCGCGAC
The DNA here is from genome assembly GCF_014397645.1 of Paraburkholderia sp. 31.1. Taxonomy (NCBI): domain Bacteria; kingdom Pseudomonadati; phylum Pseudomonadota; class Betaproteobacteria; order Burkholderiales; family Burkholderiaceae; genus Paraburkholderia; species Paraburkholderia sp. 31.1. The sequence goes on along the minus strand of NZ_VZQN01000032.1, from coordinate 10,992 downwards.
ATCGGCATCGTCGCGATCAGCGCTTCGCGGCCGCTGTTGCGCACCTCCTCCTCCGACATGCCGACGCGCGCGAGCGGCGGGTCGACGAACACCGCATACGTCATGATCCGCGTGTCGACGCTGCGCGCGCCGCCGTCGAGCAGGTTCGCCGCGACGATCCGGTAGTCGTCGTAGGACGTGTGCGTGAACGCGCCGCGACCGTTCACGTCGCCGATCGCCCAAACGCCCGGCACGCTGGTGCGCAACTGGCCGTCGACGATGATCGTGCCGTGCCGGTCGGTCTCGATGCCGGCGACGTCGAGGCCGAGGTCGTCGGTATTCGGCCGGCGGCCGGTGGCCAACAGCAGGTGCGACGCCTCCATGGCCGGGATGTTCTGCTCGAAGCCGATGCACACGTCGTTCGCGTGATGCGCATGCGGCTCGACGCGCGTCGGCTGCACGCCGAAATGAAACTCGACGCCCTCGCGCGCGAGCACCTTCTGCACCGACTCCGCGAAATCGGCATCCTCGCGGTTCAACACGCGCTCGCCGCGCACCAGCACGCTGACGCGGCTCCCGAAGCGGCGAAACACCTGCGCGAATTCGAGCGCGATATAACTGCCGCCGACGATCACCAGATGATCCGGCAACACGGTCAGTTCGAGCAGCGTCGAGTTCGTGTAGTACGGAATCCGCTGGATGCCTTCGAGCGGCGGCACGACGGCGCGCGTGCCGGTGTTGATGAAGATTTCGAACGCGCTGAACTCGTTCAGCAATTCCCCGTCGCGCCCGCAGATAGCGAGCGTGCGCGCGCCGGTGAAGCGCGCGTGGCCGTCGAACACCGTGATGTTTTCCGTGCCGCGCAGCCATTTTTCGACGCCGCTGCGCGACTCTCCGATGATCCGGTCCTTGCGCGCCTTCACGGCCGCCAGATCGACGCCGACCGAACCCACCTGCACGCCGAGCTCCGCCGCATGGTGCGCAACGTGCGCCGCGCGGGCGCTCGCCACATAGGATTTGGTCGGCGTGCAGCCGACGTTCACGCAAGTGCCGCCGAACTCCGCGCGTTCGATTACCGCGGTGCGGCGCCCGCTTTGAGCGAGGCGCACGGCGAGCGGCGAACCGCCTTGTCCGGTACCGATCACGACTGCGTCGAAGTGCTGTGGCATGGCAACTCTCCCCGGCTGGGTGCAGGTCGTAGCATCTTACGCTTAGTGCCACGCGCTTCCATGTCATGTCTGATTGCGCGGGCGCTTTGGCGACGGCCGGTCTTCCCACGCGCCGCGCGAGGCGGCGCCAATCAGTTGGGATTACTGCGTATGCTGCGCGGGAAATCTCAGGCGTGGCAATGAACCGCGCAAATCAACTCGCGCGAACGTTGCAGCGCGGCCTGCGCGCCGCGCGCCGCGAACACCCAGCCGACCTGGCCGAGATTGAAGTCCTGCGACACCATCACCTGCATCAGCGCGACCATCGGCAGTACGACCGCTGGCCGGTAAAGCTGGTTTCTGATCAACTCTGACATCACGACCCCCAAACGCGGGGCGCCGCTTCGGCACCGCGCACCAATAATGTTTCGATGGGGGAATTTTAGGGAGTGCGTCGCCGCCGATAAATAGCGGCAACGCGAAGTCACTTGTTCGGCAATCTGAACAATCGCGTCAGGACGCCTTCGCCATGCCGATCAACTGCGCGTCGTACAGCGTGCGCGCATACGCGCTCGCGCCGACCGGCCGGCTGTACAGATAGCCCTGCTGCTTGTCGCAATCGATCGCGCGCAGGAACGCCGCCTGCTCGGCGGTCTCGACGCCCTCGGCGGTCACGTTCATGCCGAGCGAGTGCGCCATCGCGACGACCGCCTGGGTGATCGCGACCGAATCGCGATGATCGGGCAGCCCCGCGACGAACGACCGGTCGATCTTCAGGTTATGCAGCGGAAAGCGCTTCAGGTACGACAGCGACGAATAACCGGTGCCGAAATCGTCGACCGAGACGCGCACGCCCATTGCGTTCAGCGCGCTCAGTATCGGCAGCACGGTATCGCTGTCGCTCATCAGCAACCGCTCGGTGATCTCGAGTTCGAGCGCGGCCGGTTCGAGCCCGGACTGCGCAAGAGAACGTTCGATGCGCTCGAGCAGCCCGTCGTTGAACTGCCGCGGCGACAGATTGACCGCGACGACCAGATGCGGCGCGAGCGAGCGCCGCCACTGCGCGACCTGCTGGCAGGCGTGCTCGAGCACCCAGTCGCCGATCTCGACGATCAGCCCGGCATCCTCGGCGACCGGAATGAATTCGCCCGGCGACACGTTGCCGAGCTCGCTGTTGTACCAGCGCAGCAGTGCTTCCGCACCGATCGTGCGGCCGCTCTGGCTATCGACGATCGGCTGGTACACGAGGCTCAGCTCGTTGGCCGCGAGCGCGCGCCGCAGCGACTGTTCGATCGTGAAACGCCGCTGCAGATGCTGGTTCAGCTCGGCGGTGAAGAACTGGAAGTTGTTGCGGCCCCGCTGCTTCGCGTGATACATCGCCGAATCGGCGTTGCGCATCAGCGTCGCGACGTCCTGGCCGTCTTCGGGAAACAGGCTGATGCCGATCGACGCGCCCAGGTAGTACTCGTTGCCCGCCACCGCGAACGGTACCGCGATCATGTCCAGAATGCGGTGCGCGAGGCCGATCAGCTCGCCGGTATTGCCGTACGCACTGGCGACGATCACGAACTCGTCGCCGCCGACGCGCGCCAGCGTGTCGCCGCACCCGACGCAGGCCGACAGCCGTTCGGCGACGCTGCACAGCAAGGCGTCGCCGGCTTCGTGACCGGCGGTGTCGTTGACCTTCTTGAAGCTGTCGAGATCGACGAACAGCACGGCGACGCTGGTGAGTTCGCCGTCATGGTGGCCGGCGGCGCGCGGCGCGAACAGGTCGCGCATCCGCTCGGTCAGGTAGGCGCGGTTGTAGAGGCCGGTCAGCGAATCGCGCGTGGCGAGGTACTTCAGCTGGCGCTGCGCCTCGCGCACCGGCCCGATGTCGGAAAACGAAATCAGCACGGAGTCCGGCTCGCTGTCGCCGGGCCGCAGGATCGGCACGACGTTCTGCGTGATCCACACGACCTCGCCGCCGATCAGTTCGAGGCCGACCGTCACGCCGAGCATCGGCTTGCCGGTCGCAAAGACCTGCGAGACCGGACGGTTGACTTCGCCGATGACCGAGCCGTCCTCGCCGAACGCGCGTGTCATCACGGTCCGCATGCTGCTGCCGACGACCTCCGGTGTCACGTGCAGCATGCGCTGCGCACTCGGATTGCAGGCGAGCACGATGCCCGTGCGCGACTGCACGACGATGCCCTCGCTGAGATGATCGACGACCAGCCGGTGACGCTCCTCGCTATGCGCGAGGCGCTGCGCCATCGCGTCCTGATGGACTGCGAGGCCGACGCTGCTGCCGATGTCGCGCAGCATCGCCTCTTCCTCGGGGGTCGGACAGCGGGTGGCGCGGTAGTAAACGGCGAACGCGCCGAGCACGATGCCCGCGTCGTTTTCGAAGGGCACGGACCAGCAAGCGCGCAAGCCGTGCGGCAACGCGAAATCGCGGAAGTTTTCCCACAGCGGATCGGATTCGATGTCGTCGACGATCACCAGACGCCGCTCGAACATCGCCGTGCCGCACGAGCCGACGCGCGGACCGATCGCCGCGCCCTCGATCGCGGCGCTGTACGCGGGCGGCAGCGACGGCGCGCCGCCGACGCGCACATGCACGCCGTCCGGGTCGAGCAGCAGGATCGAGCAGCACGCGCCGTCGCCGAGCAGCGCCTCGGCGCGACGGCAGACTTCGTCGAGCAGCTCGGGCAGCGGCGTGTTGCGGGTGATCAGCCGCAACACGCTGCGCTCGGACGCGAGTACCTCCTCGGCCCGTTCCGGCCGGTAGCGGGCGCCCTCCGGCGCAGCTGTCGTCGTGCCACGTGATGTTGCTTCGCAAAGCATAGTTGCGCCCCCCAAACCCAACATCGGCAAGTTAGTGTACGCGGCACACCGGGGTTTACGCTAAGTCCAGCGCGAAAATCTGCCACGCATCGCGTGCGGACGGCTCCGGGGTGGCGTGCCAGCATCGGTTGATGCCGGTACGACGGGCGACTGCAGTGCGGGCGCCGTCTGTTCGTGGCCCGCAGGCGCCGCAGCGGCTCGACGCTGGGCCGGCCGCGGCAGACTGCGACGGCCCATTTGGTTCGGCGGCGGATGCCCGGCGCCCGGTCGCGGCGGCGGGGGCGGCGCATGACGCGCAATTGCGCGCCGGCGGCAGTTGCGCCGGGACGCTCAGCCGGCGGCCGACGGCTCGCCGCCCTCGCTCGTGCCGAACAGCTCCGCGCAAAGCTGCGCGCCGATTTCGCTCAGCGACGCGGCTCCGGTGCCATCGTCGTGGAACATCGTATCGGCGAGACCGCTTCCCGAGAGCGCCGTCAATTGCCGCCGCAAGCTGCTCATCGGCACGCCGGCCTGCTTCGACAGCTTCGCGAGCGACCACGCGCGCCAGGGTGTCTCGCGATGCGCGCGCCATAGCTGCGCCAGTATCGCGGCGAGTTGCGGGTCGATGTCGTCGTCATCCATGTCGGTCTACCTGTCGTGATGTGTCGTTTTGCATCGCCGTAGCGTCTGTCACGCCATCGCCGTAGCCAGCTCACCGAGCGTCTTCAACGCCGCTTCGGCCTGCGCGGTCCACGGATAGCTGTAGTTGAGCCGGATGAAGTGCCGAAAATCGTTGCGCGTCGAAAACATCATCCCCGGCCCGACCGTGATCCCGCGTTCGAGCGCCGCCTGATAAAGCCGCATCGAATCGATCGCAACGGGCAACTCGACCCACAGTACGTAGCCGCCCCGCGGCGTCGACACGCGCGTGCCGACCGGGAAAAAGCGCAGCACCAGCGCGCTCATGATGCTCGCCTGCTGCCGGTACACGCGGCGCAGGTGCCGCAGATGGCGGTCGTAGCCGTCCTGACGCAAATAATCGGCGACCGCGATCTGGGGCACCGACGGCGTCGTCAGCGTATTCAGGAACTTGAGCTTCTCGACCTGCGCGCGATAGCGCCCCGGCAGCGCCCAGCCGATCCGGTACGACGCCGTCAGGCTTTTCGAAAACGACGCACAGTGCAGCACGAGCCCCTGGGTGTCGAAGGTCTTCAGCGTCGACGGCCGCGTGTCGCCGAAATACAGCTCCTGGTAGACATCGTTCTCGATCGCCGGAATCTCGTGCGCGGCCAGCAGTTCGACCAGTTGCCGCTTGCGCTCGTCGGACATGCAGAAACCGAGCGGATTCTGGAAATTCGGCATCACCATGCACGCGGCGATCTTCTGCCGCGCGATCGCCTTCGCGAGCGCGTCGATGTCGATGCCGTCGACCGGATGCGTCGCCACCTCGATCGCGCGCATGCCGAGGCGCTCGATGGCGTGCAGCATCGCGTAGTAGGTCGGCGACTCGACCGCGACGGTGTCGCCCGGCTTGGCGACCGCCTGCAGGCTCAGGTTGATCGCCTCGGTCGCGCCGAGCGTGATCACGATTTCGCCCGGATCGACCGGCAGACCGTTTTCCGCATAGCGCCGCGCGATCTGCCGGATCAGCTCGGGGTTGCCCGGCGGCAGATCGTCGATCAGATTCCAGCTCGCGTGCCGCCGCGCGATCGCGTTGGCGTACTGGTTGATGCGCCGCCACGGGAACAGCGACGGATCGGGATACGGCGAGCCGAACGGCACGGCGTCGTGCGCGCGGATGCTGCGTAGCGTCGACAGCACGAGCCGGCTCACATCGACCGTCGCGGGCACCGGCGGCGGCGCGGACTTGCGGCCCGCGCGGGCCGCGGCGGGCGCCCGCGCGGCCGCATCGCGCACGAAATAGCCCGACTGCGGCCGGCTCTCGACGATGCCGCGGCTTTCCAGCAGCGCATACGCGTGCAGCACCGTCTTGATGCTGACGCCGTGCTGCTGGCTCGCCTGACGCACCGACGCAACCCGCTCGCCGGCCGCGAACACGCCGCGGCGCACGGCTTCGGTGATTTCGTCGGCGAGTTTTTCGTAGAGCTTCATGCGATTCGGCTGGATTCGGGCGGCTTCAGGCATCGTTGCGCAACTGTACTCCTATTCTTTCCGATTTTCTGTATCCGACGTAGTTTGTGGAACACAGTACGATCTCCGGCATTGGTCTGCAAACCCTGTCGAATCTTTCCACCGCCACGTCATGAAGAACGAAACACAAGCCGAAGCCCGCATCGAGCCGTACAAGCACCCCGCCGCTGGCTGGGGCGCGCTGAAGTATGTCGCCATCAACCTGCTCAAGGAAAAGGTCGCGGGGGGCAACTACCGCACGCTGCTCAAGCAGAACCAGCCTGACGGCTTCGACTGCCCCGGCTGCGCGTGGCCGGATCGCGAGCACGCGTCGACATTCGAGTTCTGCGAAAACGGCGTGAAGGCCGTGGCCGCCGAGGCCACCGGCAAGCGCGTGACGCCCGCGTTCTTCGAGCGGCACAGCGTCACGGAGCTGATGACGCAATCCGACTTCGAACTCGAGCAGCACGGCCGCCTGACCGATCCGCTCGTCTACGACGCCGCGCGCGACCGCTATGTGCCGATCGGCTGGGACGACGCATTCGCGCTGATCGCGAGCCATCTGAAGCGTCTCGACGATCCTGACCGCGCCGCGTTCTATACCTCGGGCCGCGCGAGCAACGAAGCCGCGTTCCTGTACCAGCTGTTCGTGCGCATGTACGGCACCAACAATTTTCCCGATTGCTCGAACATGTGCCACGAGGCGACGAGCCGTGGCCTGCCGCACACGGTCGGCATCGGCAAGGGCACGGTCACGCTCGATGACTTCGAACACGCGGATACGCTGCTGATCTTCGGCCAGAATCCGGCCACCAACCATCCGCGCATGCTCGGCGAGCTGCGCGAATGCGCGAAGCGCGGCGCCACGATCGTGTCGATCAATCCGCTGAAGGAGCGCGGCCTCGAACGCTTCGCGAGCCCGCAGCATCCGGTCGAAATGCTGACGATGGGCAGCACGAAAATCAGCTCGGCATTCATCCGTCCGAAGGTCGGCGGCGATTTCGCGCTGATCAAGGGCGTCGCCAAACGCGTGCTCGAACTGGATGACGAAGCGCTCGTGTCGGGCCTCGAGCGCGTGCTCGACTTCGGCTTCATCGCCCAGCACACAGTCGGCTTCGCTGCCTTCGCCGACGATCTGCGCGCCGAGCGCTGGGACACGATCGTCGCCGAGGCAGGCGTGCCGCTCGACGAGGTGCTGAAGCTCGCCGATATCTACGTGAAGGGCCGCGCGGTGATTTCGACCTGGGGCATGGGTCTCACGCAGCACAAGAACTCGGTCGCGACGGTACAGCTGCTGTCGAATCTGATGATGATGCGCGGCAATATCGGCCGGCGCGGCGCGGGGCTGTGCCCGGTGCGCGGCCACTCGAACGTGCAGGGCGACCGCACGGTCGGTATCGAAGAAAAGCCTACTGAAGCGTTTCTCGACAAGCTCGGCGCAGCCTACGACTTCGCGCCGCCGCGCGAGCACGGACTCGACGTCGTCAACACGATTCAGGCGATGCTCGACGGCAAGGTGAAGGTATTCATCGGGCTGGGCGGCAATTTCTCGATCGCGACGCCGGACACGCCGCGCACGTGGGACGCGATGCGCGCATGCGATCTGACCGTGCACGTGACGACGAAGCTCAATCGCAGCCACCTCGTGCATGGCCGCGACGCGCTGATCCTGCCGACGCTCGGACGCACCGAGATCGATGTTCAGAACGGCGTGGCACAAGGCGTCAGCGTCGAGGATTCGATGAGCATGGTGCACATCTCGTATGGGATGAACAAGCCGGCGTCGGACAATCTGCTTTCCGAAGTGGCGATCGTCGCGCGCATGGCGCATGCGAGTTTGGGCAGCGGCAAGGTGGACTGGCTCGCCCATGCGGCCGACTACGCGCTGATTCGCGAGGGCATCGCGAAGGTGATCGACGGTTTCGACGACTACAACGAGCGTCTGAAGAAGCCGGGCGGCTTCCATCTCGGCGTCGCATCGCGCGATCGCATCTGGAAAACGCCGAGCGGCAAGGCACAGTTCATCGTCCACGCGATCGCGCTCGACACGCCGATTCATCAGGCGAAGAAGCAACATGGCGAACGCCTGATGACGCTGATGACCACCCGCTCACATGATCAGTACAACACGACGATTTACGGTCTCGACGATCGCTATCGCGGCGTCTACGGACAGCGGCGCGTGCTGTTCGCCAACAAGGACGATCTCGCGATGCTCGGGTTCGCGGCTGGTCAGCGCGTCGATATCACGAGCGTGTGGGCCGATGGCATCGAGCGACGCGTGGACGGTTTTCTGCTCGTCGAGTACGACATTCCGCGCGGCTGCCTCGGCGCTTATTATCCGGAGACGAATCCGCTGGTGCCGCTCTCCTCGGTCGCCGATGGCGCGGGTACGCCGACGTCGAAGTCGATTCCGGTGTTGTTGACGGCGTCGATGGTGGAGGATGCCGCGGAACTGGCGGCTTGAAGTCAGCTCCGTTTGTCGCGCCTGTCGCGCCTGTCGCGCCTGTCGCGCCTGTCGCGCCTGTCGCGCCTGCCGCGCCCGCCGCGCGGCGTACCTCACACGGTCTTCTTCGCCAGATCGCGATGTGTCAGATACAGACGTAGATCGAATTCGATCTGTTGGTAACCCGGCTGCATGAACTCGCACAGACGATAGAACGCTTTGTTGTGGTCGCTTTCTTTCAGATGAGCGAGTTCGTGCACGACGATCATCTTCAGAAACTCCGGCGCCGCGGCCTTGAATAACGACGCGATGCGGATTTCCTTCTTCGCTTTCAGCTTGCTGCCCTGCACGCGCGAAACGCTCGTGTGCAGGCCGAGCGCGTGACGCATCACGTCGAGTTTGCTGTCGTACGTGACCTTGTCGATCTGATCCGCGCTGCGCAGGTGTTCGCGTTTGAGTTCCGCGCAGTACTCGTAGAGCGCGCGGTCGGTTTGCACCTCGTGCGTGCTCGGGTACTTCTGCGCGACGTAGGAGCCGAGCTGATCGGCGGCGATCAGCTTTCTCACCTTGTCTTGCAGCGGTGCGGGGTAGCCGGTGAGGTATTTGAGGGGGAACATGAAGGCGGAGTGAGGTTGGCGGGGGTGATGTTACGCATAGTCGCGCTGATGGACAAGGTTGGGCATTTTCCGGATGCCGCTCCGTTCGAAGTACCGAAGATTCGTGAAGCGCTTTTTTCTGTTTCATCGAAAGCCGCGGAGATTTTGGGCTGTCGCCCATGTACGGACTGCCTGTCACAAGGTATTCATCTGACTGCTGTCAACCCCGGCAGCGACTTCAGATAGATCATCGACACACCTATGTCCCAGTCCGTATTTGAGATGCACTCCGTGGAGCTGTTCTGCCAGCGGCCACCGGGTGCCCGTTATGTCATCTGCGACGAATGGCACTACAAGGCGTGCCTCGGCAAGACCGCAGACCTTCAGAGGGCCAAGGCAGAGACCAGGGAATTTCTTGACATTGCCCAACTGAATGGTAGGACGTGGCAGGAGGACCGGAAGCTGGTCAAGGATCTCATTGGCTGTCACTGGCTGTTTTTTCATGGTGTACGGGACCGGAACCCTGACACCGATGGCTGGTGGGTCATTCTTGCTCTTCTCGAAGAGGTTCGCCGGGGCAACTTGCTTGCCATCAAAGGCCCGCGTAATGGCCTGTTTCCGTCACCCTACAGCAGCACGCCGTTGAGGAATCCCGTAGCGAGGACCGGCAGTCACCCGGACGGCGAACGCATTCTGTCCGTCCAGTATGATCCGGCCACCTCGCAAGCCCGGTTGGCCGCTGCGCGCGCAACCAGGGCTGGCGATGGAGGCGCATCAACGCTGCCTGGCGATGCGCAGCCGTTCGACTATCAGCCGGACATGCCTAATGTGGACGCCATGCAGGTCGCGGGTAGTGAGGGAACACCTCGCAACAATCAGGCGCAAAACAAGCAGTTCAAGGCTGTTGTAAAGGCGCTGGGGCTGAATAAAAATCAGGCTAGGCAACTCCATGACGATATCAGTAAGCAAGGCCTCGGGTATCACGAAATGTTGGAGCGGGGGCAGCACATGTTTGGAGGTGGTGATGATTGATACAAGGACAGAAATTGCGGGGCGGCTTGCTGTGCTCGTCGGGCTTGATGTGAGCTGGGTTAGCCATGCGGGAGACATGGTCACTATGCAATTTGGCCCACAGCGACGGTACACACTTAGGGGAAGAAGTCGGGAGGATGGAGCGTGGGCGCTTCATGTGCAATGTGCCTGGCAGCTCGAACGAGAGGGCTTCACCGTAGCGACGAGAGAGGATCTGCGGGGCTCGGATGAAAAGGCGCACGCCACGGCCCGGCGCTTGCATGAAATACTCGTAGGGCAAGGGCCTATCAGGGTCGAGGATGCATCGGCAGATGACGCAGGCGGCATCGTCGTTTCGTTCTCGCGAGGGTATCGCCTTGTGGTGGTCCCGGACGGCGTTGAAGATGACGAGGACTGGCGCTTCTTCGCGCCGGGCAACGATGCAGCACATCTGGTGATTGAGGGGGGCGCGGTCGCCCCTGAGTCTTTCGACTGATACGCAAAGGCCGACTCTCGCGGGTCGGCTTTTTTGTGCGGGCCTGTAAGCCACAGCGTGAGTGTTATGGGCCGCACCTCTGAATCAACCCTCCGCCCTTCGCTGACATGCGCCGCCCACGCTTCCGGATAAGATGAATTTATCAATCATTCACCTTTGCAACGAGGCTGCGTCACGCGTCGAATGCCATGCCCTGCGCCGGGCGCCTGCACCTGCAATTGCACGATTCCCCATAAAAATCGGCACATTCCTAAGTGTTCACGAAAATCTGATTTGAAAATCTGAGCCGAATCCGTCGAGCAGTTTTTTGACCTCGGCATCGATGGTTTCCTTGGTCCAAGTGACGAAGCGGCGCCAGTGATGCTTGGCGTGCTTCCA